>JAYSTZ010000671.1:0-2824 GCA_043719365.1 Verrucomicrobiaceae bacterium
CCGGTCGGGATGCACGTCGGCAACGGCATGTATGGGCTGATCCTCGTCGAGCCGAAGGAAGGGCTGCCGCCGGTGGACAAGGAGTTCTACGTGATGCAGGGCGACTTTTATACGAAGGGCAAATTTGGCGAGGAGGGCTTGCAGCCGTTCGATCAGCAGAAGGCCGAGGACGAAAGGCCGAGCTATGTGCTCTTTAACGGCGCGGTCGGATCGCTCGTCGGCGACAAGGCGCTGAAGGCGAACGTCGGCGAACGCGTGCGGCTCTTCGTCGGCAATGGCGGGCCGAATCTCACGTCGTCCTTCCACGTCATCGGCGAGATTTTCGACCATGTCTTCCAGGAGGGCGGTATGAAGCTCTCGCAGGAGAATGTGCAGACGACCGTGGTGCCCGCCGGCGGCTCGGCCATCGTGGATTTCAAGCTCGATGTGCCCGGCACCTTCATCCTCGTGGATCACGCGCTCTTCCGCGCCTTCAACAAGGGCGCGCTCGGGATGCTCAAAGTCGAGGGGCCGCAAAACCTGCTCGTCTATTCCGGCAAGGAAGTGGACGCGACCTATCTCGGCGACTACGCGCTGCCCGGCGGTGCGGATACGCGGGTCGCGGCGCTCCAGTCCGAGATGAAAAAAGCCATCGCGGGTGAGCCGAAGATCGCCGCGATGGGCAAGGAAATCTTCATCGAGAAAGGCAAACGCATCTACGCGCAGACCTGCTTCGCGTGCCATCAGGCGGAGGGCCAGGGCTTGCCCGGCGTGTTTCCGCCGCTGGCGAAATCCGACTATCTCATGGCGGATAAAACGCGCGCCATTCGCGGTGTGATCAAAGGCCAGTCCGGCGAGATGACCGTGAACGGCCAGAAATACAACGGCGTGATGCCGCCGGTGCTGCTGACCGACGAGCAAATCGCGCACGTCCTCACCTTCGTCCGCAGCGCGTGGGGCAACACCGGCGACATTGTGACCGTGGAGGAAGTGCAGAAAGTCCACGCAGAATCGGTGAACCAATGACCATCCGGTTGACCTCCCGTCCGCCCGGTGCCATCCTGGCACCATGCCTGCCGCAGCCGAAAAGAAGTCCCGCCTCGTCGCACGCATCCCTGCGGGCGTGCGGAAAACCATCCAAGCCGCCGCCGATCTCGAAGGCGCATCGCTCAACAACTTCGTCGTGCAGGCCGCCCACCGCCAGGCGCAGGAAATCCTGGAACGCGAGACGATCATCCGGCTGAACCGCGAACAGACCAGGCGCGTGTTCGAGTTGCTCGACAAACCGCCGAAACCAAACGCGGCGCTGCTCTCCGCCAAAGCCGTCCATCGGAAACTCGTGCGTGCTTAAGGTCGAACTGCTGGATGCGACTCACGACCGCAGCGGCTTCGACTGCGGCGTGGAGCCGTTGAATCGTTACCTTCAGCAAATCGCCCGGCAGCACATCGCCAAGGGAATCTCCAAGACCTTTGTGCTGGTCGATGAGCACGCTGCCGCGCCGAAACCCGTGCTCGGCTTTTTCACGATCTCGCTCTGCCATGTGCTCGGCCAGCAGGTGCCGGCGAAGTGGGCGAAAAAGCTGCCTGACCAAATCCCGGCGATGCGACTCGGGCGACTGGCGGTCACGCGGACTCAGCAGGGCGCTGGACATGGAAAGACGTTGCTGGTGGAAGCACTGCACCGGATCGCCCGTGTGGCTGATCTGGCCGGCGGCATCGGCTTGTTCGTGGATGCGAAAAACGAATCCGCCGCCGCATTTTATGCGCGCTTCGGCTTCGAGCCGACACCGTCCGGCCCGCTGACTTTATTCATGCCGACGGAGACGATCCGCCAGTTTGCGGCGTGACCGTCGGCCCGCATTCCAGACTGGAGAATTTAGGGTGTGAGACTGATGCAGTTGAAGACGCCGCCGAACTTCGCCAGTCGCGTGGCGTCGATGGAGCCAACCGGACGGTCCACGAGCGAGGCGAGAAGCTCCCGCGCTCGCTCGTCCTGACGATGAGCGAACGCCGGCAGGATGATTCCTTGTGCGAGTTGTAGAAAGTTGATGTAGCAGCCGACTGCCGAGGGAACGCCGTCGCTCCGTCCACTGCGACAAAACCACGGGAAAGGGACGAGTTCCGCGCCGAGTTTTGCCTCGCGCAAGACACCACAAAGCTGGCGACTAAACACGGACATCGACGCGCTTGCGTAGTCGTTCACCAGAAGCGTGCGCTGGTCCAGGAATCGACACATGCCATCCGCATGGCCGATCTCGTCGCCGGGCTCGTTTGGGATGAAGACGACCCTCTCGAATCCGACCGAACAAATGACCCTCTCGATTTCGCATTGGCTCAAATGCGGGTTATCGCGAAACACCTTTTGCGTCACGATCGCCACGGTGCCGTTGTGGACGAGATTGCCGCCGTCGAGCACGAGCGGCATCGCGCGAAAGCGGAAAAGAGCATCCAGCCGAACGGCGAGCGATGAGATCGCGCGAATCACCGCTGCGCGGCTGTAGAGACCCTTCGCGTAGTCCGGCGCATAGCGAAAGAACACGCCTTCGACGCAGCCCCAATCGCGAATCCAGATGTCCAGCGGTGCGGCGCGGTGGTCAAGCAACTCGACCTCGACACCCCAACCGCGAAGCACGCTCAACAGCTCACGGTAAACCGGGCGCAGGTCGGATGCGCCGCGCGTGTAGCGACGCCAGTTGGCGGGATCGACGAGGACAACGCGCCGCTTTTTCCAATCGGGAGTTGGACGCACAAGTCAGTCGACACCGGGGCCGGTCCAGCGGGGCTGTGAATAGCGGAGGGAATCGAGTAGAGCGTCTGCCAGATCAAAAACACAAAAACCAAAACT
>JAYSTZ010000672.1:0-2823 GCA_043719365.1 Verrucomicrobiaceae bacterium
AGCGAGGCAGTCGCCTAGGGCGTGGTGGATGTTGAAAGGCCAGAGCGTCGGCGGGACGAACAGCCAGCGATAAAGCACGCGCAGCCGCTCGTCCTCCGCTTTCGGAAAAGCGGCATGGTAGCGGCGCAAAACGTCCTCCGACCATTCGGCGGCATGGTAAGCGCGGGAGGCGAGTTTTTTCAGGTCGCGGGCAAGTGACTTGGTCATGGATTGAGTGCAATTCCAAAGCGGCGCAATTTCCGGCTACCTATTTCGACTTCGTCCGGAGATATTCTCGTCTTACGAAAGGCGCACGCGGGAGATTCACCGCGGTCCCGGGCGCTCCGGCGTGGCTGGCGCGTTGCTGGTTCCGCTCCACCAAGTGGACCAGATTTTGACTTCCCGGTAGCCTTCCTTGGCCCAGATTCGCGCGGATTTTTCCTGCATCTCAAGGTGGTGCCAGCCGATCTCGTTGTCGAAAACGAGCGTCTGGCAGACTTGCTGGTTCTTGCTGTCACGCGAGGCGAATCCAACGACGGTCGCGTAGATGGGAGCGACTTCGCCCTTGGCGTTCACGCCCTGCCGGATGGCGATGACGTTGACCTCCTTCCACTCCATGTGTTCGAGGATTCGTTTCGCGTCGGCGCGGAGAAGGTCCGGCGGCTGCGCGAGGCAGGTTGCAGTGAGAATGGAGGATGCGACGATGAATGAGCGGATGTTCATAGGTTTCGCTGAGACTGCTCCCGCCCCCGCAGTATTCAATTTATTTTGCGGGAAAACGTCAGCATTGAGCCCCGCTGAAATCCAGGCAAGAGTGGGACTCATGCAGGAAACATTTGCAACGGTGCTGGGCGTCGAAGGTGGCGGGACAAAGACCGAATGGGTGCTCATCAGCCCGCACGGAATTATCCGCAGCGGGCAACTTCCGGCTGCAAACCTGAAGCTGATTTCCGACGAGAAGCTCCGTGAGATCCTCTGCGTTCTCCCGGAAGCTGAGTCTGTCGGCGTGTTCCTTGCAGGGTGCCTCACCGCGTCGGACCGCGAGCGACTTCGCGGCCTCACGAGCGCGCGCTGGCCCCACGCACGGCTGGCTTTGGGAAGTGATCGGGAATCCGGATTTGCCACCGCACTTGGCGATTTGGACGGAATCATTGTAATCAGCGGCACAGGCGCGGTGGTGCAAGGGCGCAGCGGCACTCGGACGGAAAAAGCTGGCGGGTGGGGTCACATCCTCGGAGACCGCGGAGGAGGCTACGACGTGGCTCGCCACGCGTTGCGAAAAATCCTCCTTCGCTACGATCTGGAAGGCACGATATCGCCCCTCGCCACAAGCATCCTCACATCGCTCGGCATGAACGAACTTCCGCAGCTCGTGGACTGGATTCACAACACCGACAAAATGAACGTCGCACAGCTCGCGCCCGTCATCTTTCGCGCAGCGGAGAACGGCGACCACGACATGCTCGCGCTCATCAAACACCGCGCACGCGACCTCGCGGAGTTCACCTACGCTGTGGCAAAACGACTCGGCCTCGCGGAGCAAACAATACCCGTCCGTCTTCTCGGCGGGTTGCTGACAAAAGAGCCCTTTTACTCCGCGGCTTACAGCGAATACCTCGCGACGATGCTGCCGCGTGCGGATGTCGATATTTGCGCCATCAGCGGCGCGATGGGCGCAGCGGCCCTCGCCGGCGCGCCAAAGGTCGCTGACGTGCGGATTGCGCGCGAAGTCACAGCGTCCGAGCATTGCGAACTCGCCTTGGCCACGACGGAGCAGGTGCATCCGCAAAGCCACGCCATGGATACGATGTCCCCTGCGCAGCTCGTCTCGCTCTTTGTCGAAGAGGAAGACTGCGTCCGCCACGCGCTCGCGCAACGCGCGCCGGAACTGACGCACGCCGTGGAGAAAATCACCACTGCGTTGAAGGGCGGCGGGCGGCTGTTCTATATCGGAGCGGGAACCAGCGGACGGCTGGGTGTTTTGGATGCGAGCGAGATCCCGCCCACATTCGGCAGTTCGCCGGAACTGGTGCAGGGCATCATCGCGGGAGGCCCGAGCGCGTTGACACGGGCCGCGGAAGCAGCGGAAGATTCGCCGGAAGCCGGCGTCGTCGCGATTCTAAGCCGCGGGGTTTCTGCGAAGGATGTGGTGTGCGGAATTTCAGCAAGCGGACGAACGCCTTTTGTCATCGGCGCGCTGGGCCGTGCGCGGGAAACCGGCGCTGCCACGATCCTGCTGACGTGCAATCCCGCCCGAAATCACGCGACCGTATGGGATGTCGAAATCGACCTGCCCACCGGCCCGGAACTCGTCGCCGGGTCCACCCGCCTCAAAGCCGGCACAGCGACAAAAGTGGCGCTCAATATCCTGACCACCGCCACGATGATCCTACTCGGTAAAGTCAAAGACGGAGCGATGGTCGATATGCGGGCGAGCAATGCGAAGCTGCGCGACCGGGCGATACGGACGGTGCAGACCGCACTCGGCATCTCCGGGCAAGAAGCGCGCGCCTTGCTCGAATCCGCAGGATGGAGCATCCGCAAAGCGGTTTCGCTGGGCGACTAGCAATTCTTCAGGCGTGCGGTAATGGTAACTCCTTGAGCAATCCGGCGGTGATTTGTGACTCGTGAGTTGTGACTGGTCGCAAGCGTGTTGGCTTTCCGCTTGCGCCTGCGACTAATCACTTTTCACCAGTCACAAATCACAGCCGATAAACAAGCTGGCTTACCATCACGTGACGACTGGCAGAGCACTAGTGCCTCGCCCGTCGTGCTGTGATGGTTGTTGTGATTCGTGAGAAGTGAGTGGTGATTTGTCGCAAGGCGTGGGTCGTGAGCTTTCGC
>JAYSTZ010000673.1:0-17280 GCA_043719365.1 Verrucomicrobiaceae bacterium
CACAGATTCAATTTCCCGATCCACTCTACCTGCGGCTCAAAACCATCGCCGAGCAGCACGACTGGTCGCTTGCAGAAGTCATGCGCAAAGCCGCCGAGCACTTCGTCACCCGCTTTCCCGAGACTCCCCAAGCCCGCACGGAATGGCGCTTTCCCACGCTCGATTGCGGCGGCGATTTCCTCCGCGACCCTGCCACGCTTCATCCCGAGGCCGACGCCATCCACGAGCGTTCCGTCTCATGATTCTCTCCGCCGACACCAATCTTTTTCTCTACGCTGCGAACCCTGATTCGCCGTATCACGCTGCCGCCCAGCACTTCTTCGCCACCGAAGCCGCAGGCCAACAGCGATTCCTCCTGTGCGGCCTCGTGCTTGTGGAAATCTACATGCAGTTGCGAAACCCCGTGGTTTTCAAAAAGCCCGAGACATCCGCCGAAGCCGCAAAGTTCTGCCAAACCCTACGCTCCAATCCCGCTTGGGAACACGCCCATTACGAGCCCGATGTCGCGCCTCCGCTTTGGAAATGGGCCGCCGAAACCACCACTGGATTCCGCCAAATCATAGACGCCCGCCTCGCGTTCACCCTCCGACACCACGGCGTCACCCACTTCGCGACGGCGAATGTGAAGCACTTCGAGGGATTTGGATTTGAGAAAGTGTGGAATCCAATGACCGTCGAATGAACGTTGAGCAAGTCATCGGTTTGCATCCTCTGGCTCCGCATCCCTGCGGTATTCACTTCGCCGCCACGGACCAAGACACCGCGCACGCGGTTCCACATCGTCGGCTTGATGACGGACCGTTCCAACCAGCAGCGTTTGCTGGCGTGATGGCGCAGTGGATTGTGACTCATCATGTGAGTCCAGCGGCTATCGAACGGGCTCGAATTCAGCGTGAGGCGTTGGCGAGACAGGGACTTACTGATCCTTCTCGCTCATGCTTTCCGACTGATGATAAAACTCAGAAAGGGAATTGGGCGGAGATATTGTTGGCGGAATATATCGCCGCGTCATGCGGTGCTCAGCTTCCCGTTTATCGCCTCCGCTATAATACGAACGTCGATCAATCCATGAAAGGGGACGACGTCATAGCTTTCGACCTCGATTCAGATCCCGTTCGCGTTCTTGTCGGCGAGGCGAAGTTCAGGAAAACCCCTACCAAGAAAGTGGTAGAGGACCTTGTTGGCGCTTTGGTGAAATCCCATTCCGGGAACATTCCCGCGTCTCTACAGTTCATCGCCAATCGGCTGTTTGAATCAGGCAGGAATGAACTGGGCGCAAAAGTGATGGCGTGCAACGCGCTTTTCGCGCAGGGACGGCTTCAACTGGACTACGTTGGTCTGCTCGTGAGCAATAGGGATGCACACTCTCAGATGCAGAAGAACGCAAAATCTACCGTCAACCGATTGGCCGTGATTTCGCTCGGCCTCGCTGCCCCCGAGGGAATTGTCACTGCCTCGTTTGCCGGAGCACGCGCACAAATATGAGTCTTCCCCTCGAAAGCGCCCGACTGCTCGTACAGTCCATGCGCACACCGGGGCTGAGAAGTCTCATCGCACAGTCCAAGGCCAAACAGGTATTGAGAGAGGTTCGTGAAATCCCGGCGAACTTCCCGAACTTTGCCCCTGACCTTGATGATCGCGTTACGTTCGTCGCTTACGGACTATTGGCTGCGGGTTGCAGCCTGATCGAACTGGGCCAAACTAGCGAGGGTCACGCAGAACTGCACGCCGCAGCCGATATTCTTGAGTCTGCACACCGAACCGAAATTGCGACTCATCAGATGAGTGCCCATCATTGCTTGATTGGAGCAATGGCGTTCTATGCGTGCGGCCATTATTCGCGGGCGTTCGTGCTGATTGAAAAGGTTAAAGAAACCACTCCTTCGGCTGGCATCGTTGCTTCATTTTTGCGGAAGGAGCGCCCGCTTCTGATTTCCAAGCTAAACGCGGTTCTGCTGGCTCAAACTCCCTCATTCGATGAGTCGCGTCTTTTCGACGATTGGGCACTGACAATCTGTGTAGCGAGATCAGTGGCGTTCGCCACCGAACATGCCATTTCCGGGGAGCCGGAACTTTTAGTAAATGCGGACTCCATCCTTCGCGACGCAATGACGATTAGTGAGGGTGCCTCCCACCCTGCCTTTTGGTGGATGGCCCGGCTGTTGCGGCTGATGCTCAAAGACTATGGGAACGGTTCATTGTGGACTGTGCTACCACCCTTCTTCGACCCTGATGGAACGGTGCATGTGGACAACTACGTGAAGCTGTTGGCGTTTCTGAATCCACCGGTCATTGAACTGTGGAAGTCTCAGACCGTCGCTTTACAGCTCGCCCTCAATCCGCAGAACAAAGGGGGCGTAATCAATCTCCGAACTAGCGCTGGGAAAACAAGAGTCGCAGAACTGGCAATTCTCCACACGTTCAGGACCGACCCAAGCGCAAAGGTTCTCTACCTTGCGCCGTTTCGTTCTCTTGCCTTCGAACTGGAGAGAACTTTCGCCAAAACTCTGGCCCCTCTGGGGTACTCTGTGTCGCACCTTTATGGAGGATCGCGTTTTAGCGGGGTAGATCGAGAATTGTTCAATGAAGGCCGCATCACTATCGCAACTCCCGAAAAGGCGAAAGCGATGCTCCGGGCTGCGCCAGAGCTTTTCGAGGCGGTAAAGCTTGTTGTGATCGATGAAGGCCATCTTCTAGGCGGAAATGACCGCAACGTCCGAAACGAAATGTTTCTTGAACATTTGCGATTACTGGCTTGCCACCATAGCGCGAGGATATTGCTGCTATCGGCTGTCCTTCCGAATGCCGAGGATTTGGCCGCTTGGGTCGGTGGTAGCGCTGATGCCCTAGTGAAGTCGGATTGGAAGCCATCAGCCGAGCGATTTGGAACACTTCGATGGAAAGCCTCTGGGGTATCGATTGAGTGGTTGGGCGATGAACGCTGTTTCAATCCCCACTTCATTGAATTCAAAGAAGTGCCCAAAGGTAAAAAGGGGAAACGTATGTTTCCCGCGACCAAACCTGAGGCAGTAGCCGCAACAGCTGCCCGTCTCTCAAAACTCGGCCCGGTATTAATTTTCGCAGGCCAAGCCCAATGGGTGCCTTCAATGGTGCGAGGGGTTTTGCTCGCGCTTGGTGCGGACGCACCAGTTCACAAGTGGCCTGATACAGAGTGGAAGCTTTTTGAAGCAGTTTGCAAAGAGGAATTAGGGGATGACTCGTTGGAAATTCAGGCGGCCCGGCTAGGCGTCATAAGTCACAGCAAAAAGCTACCTCCGCAGGTGCGAATCGCACTTGAAAAGCTCATGGCAAAGCATCCTCCCAAAATAATCGTTGCTACAACAACTCTCGGACAAGGTGTGAATATCGGGATCGCCTCCGTGATCATTGCGACGGCTTTCATCGGTAAAAAATTGCAAATCAGCAAACGGGATTTCTGGAACATCTGCGGGCGGGCAGGCAGGGCTTTTGTCGATGGAGAAGGCAAGGTCCTGTTTGCAATCGACGCGACACGGAATGCGTGGGACGTGGAGAATGATGAGAAGATTGCTGCGCGCTTTTTTGACATTGCACATCTCGACCAAGTTGAGAGCGGCCTACTTCAAGTGGTTCAGTTTCTAAATAAACTCGCCGGAAAGGTCGGGATTTCTTTCGAGACGCTTTTAGAACTGGCGGCGAATGATAGCTTTGATCTTTGCGGAACGGAAAAGGCAAACGTGGAAGAGATTGTCGATTGGATAGACGACCAACTCTTGGCGCTGCATGTCGCCTACAAGGGCGACGATCTCGCCGTAGCTGTTGACTGGGTGGACGCTGCATTTCGAGATTCACTTGCCGCCATTCAGGAAAGAGCAAAACAAGCAGCGGGCCATGAGAGTCAACTGCTGGGTTTCTTGAAGGCCCGAGTTAAAGGCGTTTTGCTCAAGGTGCCAACGGCTGAAGCACGGAGAGCTGTTATCGCTTCCGGCCTTCCGTTGTCCGTCGGCGTTGTTGCGTTCGATCAATTAAATTTGTTCCGCGAAATGGTAGATCGCTATTTGGCTTCAGAACAGAATGAGGCGGCACTTGGCGCTCTGGTTTTGGAGTTTGAGACTTGGGGACGTCAGCACGCAAAGACGATCATTGAAGAGATTCCTGAACAGGGGACGTTGGACAAAATCCGCCCACAATGGCTGGAGGGGGCCTCTCTACAAAAGATCATCGAAACGTGTGGAGACGAATCCACGGATATTTGCACCGGACTCTACGGCTACCAGCTTCCGTGGCTTTTCCACTCAGTTGCCCAAAAATTTGACAAGCAGGCTGAAGAAGTTCGTGTCGAGGTACTCGCTAAAGCTGGTCTTTTAGTTGAACTCGGCTTGCCAACCGAGTCTGCGGCCAAAGTATTTTTGGCGGGTGTTCGGTCACGCGCCGCTGCCGTTGAGTTGAGCGCTTTCGTTACCAATCCGACCGCAAGCGTCTCAAAAATTCGCCAAGCTTTATTGGAACCCACTATAGTAGCCCAACTTTCAGATTCGCTGTCCGCATCAACTCTCGAATGGCTGCACCTACTTTCAGCGGAACACGGAGCATCAGTGGCTGTGCCCGCTCAATGCGCAACATTCCGCCTGATTGTTCCGAGTGACGTAAACACACTTCATGTCCGCCAACAAACGACGCTCGGCTCTATTTTTCTCTGCTCGACCGACGGACGATTCAAATACGCCGTGGCTCCAACTGCCGCACTGCCCTTCGATAAATTTGCAAACGACGTGAGGTTTGCCTTTTCGCGGCGTGGCGACTCATGGGTTCAAATTTGCCGTGACCCGAGGATTCAGAATTTTTCTACGACATAAAATATCCTTTCACGCCACCACACTCAAATTCGCCTCACTCAAAGCCGCGCTTGCTTCGCCTTCGTTCTTGTCGCATCTTCTTGGCGTGAAAACGGTGACTCTTAATCTTGATGCTGAGCTGGCTTCGCTGGATCAAAGCACGGCGTTGCAGTTCAAGCACGCGGTGATGGCGATGCTGCGGCTGGTGAAAGTGCGGCAGGCGGCAAAACACGCGGCCCCTTTCGCTGAGCGGATTGCACATCACGCTGCGATTGGCACTTGGCCTGCGGAGCGAAATGTCGATCAGCACATCGCCGAACTGAGGGACGAGTGGGAGCGGTGAGCGCCTTTTTCGACACCAACATCGTGATCGATCTCTTGGCAGGTTACCCGCCTGCGTTGGCTGAGGCGGCATTGCATTCCGAAGTCGCCATTTCGCGAATCACTTGGATGGAAGTTCTCATCGGTGCACCAAACGCAGACATTCAAGCGCAATGGGAATCCTTTCTGAGCCAGTTTGCACTCGTCGAGCTGGACGAGGATGTGTGTCGCGAGGCCATTCTTTTGCGGCAGCAACACCGGGTCAAACTGCCCGACGCCCTCATCTGGGCAAGCGCCCGCGCATACGGAGCAGACTTGGTGACGCGAAACACCAAAGACTTCAATGCGGGAACGCCGGGCGTCAGCGTGCCTTACACGCGCTGACTCGAGATACTACGTCACGCTCTGCGATTTGAGATGAGCAGGATAGCACCGCCCTCTTTGATGCTGATGACGGCTCCAGACGCTTGTCCACATGCGTCAAGGCGCTTGCTCTTCTTGGCTGCTTCCGCTAATCTTCAACCATGACTGCGACGCTCGATCCGCAAGGACACATCATCCTGCCGCCTGAAATTGCTTTGGCTGCGCAGGCTCGTTCTGTGCGTTTTTTTGACGCGGCGGTGTCCACCTCCGGCGTCATCATGCTCCGCCCCGAGCGCAAGCCGAGTAGGTCGCTGGTCGAGAGTTTTGCGGCGCTTCGGGGGCTTGAAATTGAGCATCGCCGCGACGCCATCCCGCAGCCGCCTGAGCTGTGAAGTATCTGCTGGATACGAACATCGTTTCGGAGCTGATGAAGCCCGCGCCCGATCCTGACGTTGTGGATTGGGTCACTGAACACGATGCAGATACGGTGCTGTGCTCGATGGTGTTGTCTGAGCTTGCCGCAGGCGTGGAGGCGATGGATGAGGAAAGCGGAAGTCGGCTTGGAGAAAGGAATTGCGATTTATCCAAGAGGATTATGCAGAGCGCATTTTGTCATTCGATGAAGGGGCCGCATGGGAGTGGGCACGCTACGTTCGTTCTGCGAAGGATGCTGGGTTTTCACCGCCACTGCTCGATAGCCAAATCGCGGCCACGGCGTTGGCTTGGGGATTGAAAGTAGTGACTCGGAATGCAGCCGATTTCCCGGTGTTGGAGGTGGTAAATCCATTTCGCGCGTGAGTCGTCGCGATTGTTGCAGATTTCTAAAAATCGGGATCGCCTACGCCGTGTGCGCCCGCTTTTGTCGGCGGTATGATTGCTAAAAAATCTTCCAAACTCACTCTGCGCGATAGGCTTTCGCGGTTGTCGCTTTCGCAGGCGGCTAAGTGGCTGGGGCCTAGTGGGGCGACGCTGCTGAGGGATGCGGGGAAGATGAATATTGAGGTTTGGCCGGCGGATGTTTCTTGGCCGGATGAGGCGACTTTTCAGGTGGTGGTGAATCCGCCGGATATGGAGCGGATTGTGGTGACGTTGACGCGGGATTTGGCGGGGCGCGATGGGGTGCGGTGGGCTTGTTCGGAGCGGGAGAATCCGGCGCAGTGGGTGGCGGTGGTGCTGGCGTTCGTGCTGGATGAAAAGACGGCGCTGGGGCTGGCGGAAGCTCCGCCGGAGGAGGGGAAATTGCCGCTGGAGCTGCTCGATGATGCGGCGCTGGAGCGGCGGGCGCTGGCGGAGCGCGAGGAGCGGGCGCGGGTGGAGAAAATGACGATTTCGCCGGTGGGCAGCGATGGGCCGTGGTGCGATTATATCGTGAAGAGTGCGCTGTCGGGGAAATCGTATCGCACGGCGTTACGTGGGCTGGAGCGCGGGAGTTCGTTTTGCGCGTGCCCGGATTTTCGCAAGAACACGCTGGGGACTTGCAAGCATCTGCTGCGCGTCGCGGCTTGGGTGAAGCGGCAATACTCGGCTGGGCAGCTCGCGGCGAAGTGGGAGCCGGAGCAGTTGGCGATTCATATCCGCTACGATGGCGAGCCTCGGTTGGCGCTGGAGATTCCCGGCGGCTTGCCGAAGGCGGTGGGGAAATTGTGCGCGCCGTGGAAGGCGAAGTGTGCGGTTTCGGATGAGGAGACGCAGGAGCTTTTTGCGCTGGCGAAGAAGCTGGAGGCGGCGGGCGAGAGTGTGCTGATTTTCCCGGATGCGGAGGAGCGTATCAGCCGTGCGCTGCATCGGCGGCGGCTGGCGAGTGTGGTGGCGGAGATTCGGAAAAACCCGGCGTCGCATCCGCTGCGGACGTCGCTTTTGAAGACGGAGTTGCTGCCTTACCAGCTCGATGGGATCGCGTTTGCAGCGGGCGCGGGGCGTAGTGTGCTGGCGGATGAGATGGGGCTGGGGAAGACGATTCAGGGCGTGGGCGTGGCGGAGTTTCTGGCGCAAAATGCGGGCATCTCGCGGGTGCTCATCATTTGCCCGGCGTCGCTGAAATCGCAGTGGGTCGCGGAGATCGGGAAGTTCAGCGAAGGGCGCTCGGTGCAGACGGTTTCGGGCGCACTTGCGGAGCGCGAGCCGCAGTATGCGACGCCCGCTTTTTTCACCGTGTGCAATTACGAGCAGGTGCTCCGCGACTTCCTCGCCATTGAGCGGGCGACGTGGGATTTGATCATTTTGGATGAAGGCCAGCGCATCAAAAACTGGGAGGCGCAGACCTCGCGCATCATCAAGTCGCTGCAATCCCGCTTCGCGCTCGTGCTCACGGGGACGCCGATTGAGAACCGGCTGGACGACCTTTTTAGCATCGTGGAATTTATAGACGACCAGCGGCTCGGCCCGGCGTTTCGCTTTCTGAATCGCCACCGCACGGCGGATGAAAGAGGGAAAGTGCTCGGCTACAAAAACCTCGCAGAGCTGCGGCGCAAAATCGCGCCCGTCCTGCTCCGGCGCACGCGGCACAGCGTGTCGCTCGACCTGCCTTCGCGCACTCGCGAAATCATCCGCATCGCGCCAACGGACGAGCAGCTCGCGCTGCACAATTCGCAGATGCAGGTGGTCGTGAGCATCACGTCGAAACGCTTCATCACCGAGATGGACCTCATGCGTCTGCGCCGCGCACTCGCTGCGGCGCGGATGGCGGCGGATAGCACTTTCCTCGTGGATAAACAGCCGCCCGGCTTTTCCACGAAACTTGAGCGGCTCAATGAATTGCTCACCGCGCTCATCGCCGAGCCGGAGCGGAAAATCATCATTTTCAGCGAATGGACGACGATGCTGAATCTCATCCAGCCGCAGCTCAAAGCCCTTGGCGCAGCCTTTGTCCGGCTCGATGGCCAAGTGCCGCAAGCGAAGCGCAAACAGATCGTCGCCGAGTTTCAGACGAACCCAAAATGCCGCGTCTTCCTCACCACAAACGCGGGCAGCACGGGGCTGAATCTGCAAGCCGCCGACACCGTGATCAACGTGGACCTGCCGTGGAACCCCGCGATGCTCGAGCAGCGAATCGCCCGCGCACATCGCATGGGGCAAAAGCGCAAAGTCCACGTCTATATGCTCATCACCGAGCGGACGATTGAGGAAGGCTTGCTCGCCACGCTCGGCGCGAAACTCGAACTCGCCAACGCCGTGCTCGACCCCGACAGCGACCTCTCCGAAGTCGAACTGCAAAGCGGCACCGAAGCCCTGAAACGCCGCCTCGAAATCCTGCTCGGCGCACAAGAAGCCGCCGCCGCCGACATCTCCGTGGAGCAACGCGCCAAAGCCGAAGCCACCGCGCTCGCAGAGCGAAAAGCCCGCGTCTCCGAGGCTGGCGGGCAGTTGCTCGGCGCAGCGTTCAGCTTCCTCGGTCAAATCATCCCCGCCGCCGCCGAGCCGAATCCCGAAGCGACGAGCGCCGTGCTCGCCCGCCTTTCCGAATGCGTAGAAACCGGCGAAGACGGACGCCCGCGCCTCACCGTCACCCTGCCCGACGCCAGCGCCCTCGCCGGCCTCGCAGAAGCACTGGCGCGGCTGATGGCGAAGTGAACGGGTGTCTTACTTGGGGGCGCTTCCTTCAGTCCAACGCTGGCCGGGCAAAGTGCGCGTTTGTGCGATTGCCTGGAACGAGATTTCGTGCAGTATGATTACATGAAACTCCTCGTTTTCCTCGTCATGTTGCTCGGCCCGATTGCACGGGCAGAAAAATACGAATTCTTCCTGAACGATGACGTCGTTGTTCCGCGAGTTGTGTCAATGAATGGCATCGCTGGTGACATGCGCCCCGGCGATGTTGCGAGTGTTCGCGGCATGAGGTTCGTGCTCGGAGAGCCGGGTGTCATGAAGTTTTCGACCGCAAAGCAAGACGATAACCGGTGCTGGCTGCTCGGGAGCGACGGAACGAAGCGCCTGTTTTGGTGCAAGATTGTGGGGGAACTCGACGGCGAAAAACTGAAGCTCGTGAATCCGCTTTCCGGGCTCAGCGATACCGAACTTCGCGGTATTCGCGGTGTGGAGATTGACTCGGACGCAAAGGAGATAGCGCCTCTTGTCTCGAAGCTGGATGCGTCGCATTGCTGTTTTGAAGTGCGGACGAACAGCGTCAGGAAACTCCCGGTCAACGTCCGGTTCCTCAGTATCACGTCGCGTTCGAGCGAGGATTCCACGGACCTGTCGCCGCTGAAAACGTTTCGTGATTTGGAGTATCTTGAAGTCGATTCTTATCGCTCGGTCTTCAAACTCTCGAACATCGAGGCCGCCGCGAAACTCCGACATTTGCAAATTCGCGGACACGCAGTGAACCTCGGCGTTCTGCCAAATCTCAGGGCGCTGCGGACACTCTCACCGGGCGATTTGAAAGGAACGAGGAATGTCGCGTTTCTCAAGGGGCTCCCGGAACTTCGTATTCTAAATTTAGATCGTTCGGCCGTTTCCGATCTTTCTGGGCTCGCGGATTTGCCCGCTATTTCTCATGTCGATGCGGATTCTTCCGCAGTCGCGAAACTTCCTGCGAAAAAGATCCCCACGCTCGTTCAGTTGCACGCCATTGGATCGAAAATCGAGGAGAAGGATGCGGCGGCATTTCGGGCGCTGAATCCCCAATGTGAAGTCTCCACCGGCTGGCAGGCAGCCATGGATGCGGCGTTCATTGGTATTACGAGAATACGTGTTCGCTCCGGTGGCGCGTGTCACCGCGACCTGAAGGCGGAAAAGACCCATCTGGAAGTAAAGGACGCGGCCGAGATTGCGAAAATAATCGCGATGTTTTCGGTGAGCGATGAGCATTCCGGCGGGAGTTGCATGTGCTGCGGCGAGCCGACGATGGAGTTTTTCGCGGGCGAGAAACTCGCGATTTCGCTGAGCATGCACCACGGTGTTCGCCTTCGGTGGGACGGCTGGCCGGGCGATGCTGCATTGCTTCCGAAAAGTGGAGAGGCGATTTCAGAGTGGCTCGCGAAAAACGGAGTGAAAGGCCCCGCAGATGAGCTCGCGGAAAGCCGGGAACGGGGCAAAGCGGCCGAGCGGAGGCAGTGGGCGATGAAGGCAATTCTGCCGGCGACGGCGCTGAGAGCGTTGGAAAAGGCGGACAGCAAGGAGTCCGCCGGAGCAGCGATTTTGAAAAATGTTCCAAAGCAGCAGCACGCGGAGATTTTTCTTCGGATGCTAGGCTGCGACGATGGCGCGTGGAGCACATCGGACCAGTGGGACGAGCTGACGAAGGAGGCGCTAATTCCCAAAGTGAGCGTGGCCGGGCTCGCGGCGGTGAAGCTGGAGCCCGATTCGCAGGCGACCAAGGGCCTCGCGCGCTGGTTGTATTTTGAGCGTAAATACAAGGACTGGCCGAAAAAGGAGATGGCGCTCGTCCTTGATGCAACCGCACGCGAAGGGCTGATCCACCCGCGCGAAATTAACCGTCGAAAAACGATCATCGCTCTCGGAGAACTTGGCGGGCCAAAGGCTGTGGAGCTTCTGGTGTCGGTTCTGCGAAAACAGATCGAGCCCCGCAAACTCGCGGACGGCCTCGAGGCCGAGCCCGGCGGAATGGTCGCGTTCATCCCGGAGCCGGAAGGATTGCCGGGCGAATGCGGTGATATTGTGCACGCGGCGATCTGGCTGGCGAAACTGAAAGACCCCCAAACGAAAGCAGAAATCGAGAAGCTTGGAGCAACGCTGAAGGACGCAGAAAAAGCCGCACTCGAAAAGGCGCGCGTAGGGAAGTAGATCTAGACGCAGCCTACTATTTGGGCGGCGGTTCGGAGGTCCACTGCGGAGTGAGAGGCGGCGCTACGACGATCGGGCTGCCGTAGTTGATGAAGCCCTCAAACTCGACGACCTGCGGAGCGAGGTCGAGGTCCAGCGTTGCGGGCGCGGCGAGGAGCCATTTTCCGTCGTGGTCAAATGCAACAGTCCGATCGCTGATGCTGAGGTCGCTCGCCTTCGTACTGAAAGCGACGGTTTCGTCGTGGAAACTTGCGGCCACCGTCAGAAAGTCTTTCGCTGGCGTGATTCGGTCGAGCTGCTCGTGGACGTCCGGCGGCAGTATTCTCCGTAGTTCATCTTTCGCCTGGTCTCCGAGGATGCTGAGGAGCTCGCCTTCGCGACTACTGGCCCGGATGCCGCCCACGTAGTCTTTTGAATAAAATGGCTCCATGGCATCGGCGACTTTCTGCTGAATGCCGGGCGGCTGATCCAGTGCTGCGGTGAGGATGGCTGCGAAGTATTCGGCTCGCCTTCGCGGATGCACGTCGCCGTCGTCGAGGCGAAACGGCGCATGCGTTTTGCCGAGTTCTTCTGGGATTCGGGAAACGTCGAGCAGGCCTTTGCCATTGGACGTAATTTTTCGGTTTGAGTGGATGTCCCGGATGAGATTTCCCAGCACGTAGCCCTTGCCCCGGATCGTGGCGAGGCTCAGAGCTGAATCGGTTTGCGCGTCAACGAGCTGGTCTGCTGTGGGCACCTCGGCATTCGTGGTGTCCACGGCAGATTCTTCGAACCGGGATGGAAACTGGGCTCGCGGGTTATCCCCGGCGTGACGGTAGAGCCTCGTCCCAATCACGAGACCCCATGCGACGCATCCTATAAACACAAGCCTTGCGGTGCGTGTGGCTGCGGTCGATTTCATGCGTCGAATGTAGATAAGCCGGATGCCGGTATCAATGCCCGAATCCCGGCCGCCGATCGGTGAAGCTTTCTTGGGCGAACGCTCAAAGAGGCCCGTGGGTTTTTTGAAACTCCCGTCTTTGCGGGAGCGTTACCCTTGTTAATCTCATCTTCCTATGTCCACGTCGCTCTACAGTCCTTGCGCCTCGCGTCTTTCTAAATTCTGCGTCTTTGCGACGCTTATTTTGATTTTTTTGGGCGCGATCGTAACCACTTATGATGCCGGGATGGCCGCGCCGAATGCTCCGCATGTCGATGGCACTTTGCTGAATCCTACGATGCCGGGCACCGACATCCCGTGGTATAAAAATCCGCCTTTGCTTAAGGAACACGGTCACCGACTGGTCGCGATGGCGATGGGGCTCAGCATCGGGGTGCTGGCTGCGATGCTGTGGAAGAACTGGACGGCATTTTTTGTTGCGATTGCATTTATGTTCGCGGCGGAGGGTTGCCGGGCTTTTGGGTGGAAGGGAAATGTGATTTCGCAACTCCGTGTGTGGCCTGCGATGATCATATTTATCGGGATGCTTGTGGGCCGGATGAAGCGACGAGGCGAGAGGATGTCTGTGGATCAAGGGCTCGTGCTTGCGGCTTACATCGGCGCATGTGTGCAGGCGGCGTTGGGCTCGCTGAGGGTGGAGATCGAGACGGCGGGAAACCTCGCACTCGCTACCAACATCCGCACTTTTCACGGAGTGTTCGCGCAGATTTTCCTCGCGCTCCTCGTCGTGCTTGCGGCGCGGCTTTCGCCGATCTGGAAGGAGCTTGGCGAGCGTCCGAAGATCGAGGGCGCACGCAAGATTCACGTCATGGCGATCGCGCTTCAATGGCTCTACATCATCCAGCTCGCGTGTGCGGCTTATCTCCGGCATCGGGGGCTCGGGCTGGTGATTCCTACGTGGCCGACGGCGGGGAGCGGGATGATGCCGGATGTCTGGACGCACGCCGTCGGCATTCACTTCCTCCACACGCGGGTGCTGCCGATTCTCATCACGGGGCACGTCATCGGGCTCGCCATCGCTTGTTTGAAGCGGGCGGCGGGTGAAGTGCGAATCACGCGGCTCGGTTTGGCGTTGCTTGCGATGGTTGTCGTGCAGTTCATGCTCGGCATCATGATCATCTGGAAAGGGCGGCATCCGCACATCACCAATACCCACGTCGTCGTCGGCGCACTCATCTGCGCGACGACCGCGCTGCTCGCGGCGCGGAGCTGGAGGGTGAAGGCGTGAGTGAACCCGTAGCCGTGCCGGCGGCAAATGCCGAGCCGGGCATCCTCGCCGACCTTCTCGATCTCACCAAGGCGCGGCTCAACATGCTCGTGCTCATCACCACATTCGTCGGCTATTGGATGGGCGCACCGGGCGCGATCGACTGGCTGCGGCTCATCCAGGCGATGCTCGGCACCGCCCTCTGCGCGGCGAGTGCTGCGGCGCTGAACCAGCTTTGGGAGGTGAAAATCGACGCACTGATGCCCCGCACCGCCGACCGCCCCATCGTTGCCGGGCGCATGAAAAAGAGCGCGGCGTTTTGGATCGCCATCGCCCTCGGGCTCATCGGCGGGCTCTGGCTTTGGGTCGCGGTAAATCACATCAGCGCGATTCTCGCAGTGAGCACGATATTCATTTACGTCGTCCTCTACACTCCGCTGAAGCGCGTCTCGGCGTGGTGTACGCTCGTCGGTGCGGTCAGCGGCGCGATTCCCCCCGTGGTCGGCTGGGCTGCGGCAAACCCGCATCTCTCGCTCGGCGCGTGGGTGCTCTTCGGCGTACTCTTCGCGTGGCAGATGCCGCACTTCCTCGCCATCGCCTGGATGTATCGCGACCAGTATCGCAGCGCGGGGCTCGTCATGCTCAAGAGCGACGACCACACGGGCTTCCCCACCGCAATCACCAGCCTCTTTTTCACGCTCCTGCTCACCGGCATGACGCTCGTGCAGTTCAACGCCGGCCTCGGCGGCAGCATCTATCTCGGCGGCGCGCTCTTGTTTGACAGCCTCTTCTTCCTCGCCGCACTCCACTTCTGCGCCGACCGTTCGCGGCCTGTCGCGCGGCGGCTCTTCTTCACAAGCATCATCTACCTGCCGCTCATTCTCGGGCTCATGGTGTTCACGAAAGTATGAAAGCGCTCGCATTTCTCGCCACCCTCGCGCTCACCGGCTGCGAGCAAAAATCCCCCCCGCCCTTCGACGAAGAGAAAGCCGTGAACCCCCTCGCCGATATGCTGGAGCACCCCCGCTACACCGTGCCCGCGTTCACGCTCACCGAGCGCACCGGCCAGCCGTTCGACTCCACAACGATGCGCGGCAAAGTATGGGTCGCCGATTTCTTCTTCGCCACCTGCCCCGGCATCTGCACAGCCCTCAGCGCGGAGGCGCAGAAAGTTCACGCCGCCACCGCCAGCCTTGCCGACGTGCGGCTCGTCTCCATCTCCACCGATGAGAAGGACACCCCAGAAATCCTCCGCGACTACGCAAAACGCCACAACGCCGACGACCGCTGGTTTTTCCTCACCGGCAAAAAAGCCGACGTCTTCCACCTCGGCAACGACGGCTTCAAGCTCGTCCTCGCCGACAACACCGCTGTCGATGCCAAGGAACAATTCATCCACAGCGGCATGCTCGTCCTCATCGACCGCGCCGGCATGATTCGCGGCTACTACGACGCCGTCGGACCCAACGCCGACGAAAACCGCCAGCGCCTCCTCCGCGACATCGCCACCATCCACAAAAAATGACACTGCCCGCCATCAACGCCAGCCTCAACGCCACCGCCGCCGTCCTCCTCATCCTCGGGATGATCTTCATCAAGCGCGACCGCAAACAAGCCCACGGCTACACCATGGGCGCAGCCTTCCTCGTCTCCTGCGCATTCCTCGCCTGCTACCTCTACCACAAATATTCGCTCTACCACGACACCGGCAAAGCCAACACCGTATTCACCGGCCCGCAGCCTTGGAAGACCATCTACCTCGTCATGCTCGCCAGCCACGTCCTCCTCTCCATCACCGTCCCGCCGCTCGCCATCATCACCATGCGCCACGCGCTCGCCGGGCGGTATGAAAAACACCGCCGCCTCGCAAAGCTCACCCTCCCCATCTGGCTCTACGTCAGCGTCACCGGAGTGCTCGTGTACTTCTTCCTCTACCGCTGGTTCCCCGCGTAAATTGCCGGGCTGACCACATGGCCACGATCTTCACTCATCCCGCAGTTCCACTCGCCGTCGGCATCGCACTAGGTCGCGGCGTCATTCCGGCGCGGCTCCTCGGCTTTGGTCTTCTTTGTTCGATTCTCCCTGATTTGGACGTGGTGGCCTTCAAGCTCGGCATTCCCTACAAAGCCATGCTTGGGCATCGAGGCTTCAGTCACTCCATCGTGTTCGCTATCCTCGCAGCGCTCGCATTTCGCTTCGGCTCAAAAGTGGGCCGCGAACGTCCGTGGACCACGTTCCTCTTTTTATCCTTCGCCACCATTTCGCACGGCCTTTTAGACGCGCTCACCAACGGTGGCCTCGGCGTCGGCTTCTTCGCGCCATTCTCCGGGCGGCGTTACTTTTTCCCCGCCGATTGGATCGAAGTTTCACCAATCGGCGCGTCGTTTTTCTCCGCGCGTGGGATGGCGGTTTTGAAGTCCGAGCTACTCGCGGTCTGGCTGCCGTGCGCGCTCGTCGCGGTGCTTGGACTAGCCCTCCGCCTACACGCACGAAGCACGCGCCCCGAAGGTGACGCGACGGATTAGTTCCGTCTTGAAAATCGCTCGCATCCTTCGCCTCGCAAACCTTCGCGCCCTTCGTAGTCACTTCAACCTAGAAACCGCGATAGAGACCAACTAAAGTCGCTAAAAGACGCTAAACTAAGGCTTTATAAGAATGAGAATACTCACCCTGAGAGTGAAGCCTTTGATTTGCGCAACTGCTTGTTTTTAGCGGATCCCAAAGGGCGTGACCGCGTGGTGATGTGCAAGACCGAAAGGAGCGGGGATTTTATATCCCCGGTGCCACGTCAGTGGCAAAGCGCGTTGCCGCTCGTGCGGCAACCGGGGCTATAAGAGCCCCGCTCACATCCGCTATCGCGACTTATATCAGACAGCGGTCACACCCATCCCAAAATCGCTTTTAGGATTACTTCAGCGTCGCGAGCGCCTTGAGCACATCGGCTGCGTGATCCGCAGTCGATGTTTTCTCCGTCATCGTCCACGCGACCTTTCCGTCTTTCACGAGGAACGACATGCGGGCGTAGATGCCGGGCAGGCGGGAGGGGACTCCAAACGCCTTTGCCACTGCACCGTCGTCATCTGCGATGAGCGGGAACTGAAAGGTAAATTGATCGCGAAACTTCTTCTGCGAATCCGGCGCATCTCCGCTCACTCCAAGAACCTGCACGCCTTTGCCCTGCAAGTCCGCCCATGAATCGCGAAGCGAGCAGCCCTGCTTTGTGCAGCCGGGGGTGTTCGCCTTTGGGTAGAAATAAACGAGGGTCGGCCCCTTTGCATAGACGGCGGTGAATACGACGGGCTTGCCGTCTTGGTCCTTGGCGGTGATCGTGGGCGCAGCGGCACCGACTGCGAGCGGGTCGGCAAAAGCGGTGGAGACGAATAGCGAGGAGATGAGCGTGAGAAGTTTTTTCATTGTGCAGTCATCGACCCACGAGTGTCCCTATCACTTAGCGGAATGTTTCGGGTGTGATTAAAAGTGGAATGATCCGAAGCCTGGAGAAAGTAGCCCGCGAACCGGAGGTAGCCTGAAAGGCAATCCCTTCGCGGCTTCACACCTTCCGCGAAGCGGCACTTCGATTGATTGGTCGCTTCGCGAGTCATATTCAGCCGCGAAGGGACTCGCGGGCTAGTGTGCCCGGCATGGGCTTGAACTAATGAACATGAAAAGATGACATCGGAGCTGATGAGAGCAACCGTAGCTGAACCGCAAGGCGGCGACCGTGAGGGCGTGGCTGAAAGAGCCGTAGCGAAGCGGAGACAGCCTGCCCATTTTCTCCCCAACAATAGCAGGCAGAGGCAGGCAACGGGCGACGAGCGTGCTAGCAAACGCGAAGTCCAAACCTCATCAAGACGTTGCAAGTAGAACCGTAGCGAAGCGGAGATAGCCAGCCG
>JAYSTZ010000674.1:0-2816 GCA_043719365.1 Verrucomicrobiaceae bacterium
CACCTGCGATGGCCCGCCCGGCATGAAAAGCTGGATCACCCGTTTCGCCTTCGGCGCAAAATGCGGAGCCTTCACCCCCAGCGGCGACGCCGAAACCGCTTCCCCCATCGCCGCATTCTGCCCCATTAAAGAGGCCAGCCCGATCGACCCCATCCCCGCCCCCAGCCGATTCAAAAAATCCCTACGAGAAAGCTGCGCGGCAGCGCGGCGAAAAGCGGCTTCGTGTTGTTGAAAAAGCATGGCGATTAGTTTTGGCGGAGTTCGAGAGTGACGTTCCCGCAAAGTAGATCCTCGGACGCCCTACTTCTTTGACAACGCAACACCCCGCCCCGCGCCATGGACTGCCGCGAAAGTGCTGATGAAGTGAGGACGCGATGCGTGGTTCTCATGCCCCGCATTGTGGGCAATGACCGTATTCACGCAAACATCGGCAAACCCGGTGCGCAGATAGTCGTCATGACAGACATGAAAGCTGCAACCAATCCACCTCGCTCATGCACCTCTGCCCTCAAGCGTTCCTTGTGCGCGGACCAATAGCGGTTCCGCAGGCGGGGGCATGATTTCGCGGCTTCCATTGCTAGCGTAATGGATGGAGCGCGCCGTGGATCGTTGAGAGCAGCGAGCGTTCGCCTTTCACGTCGTAATCGAGCGACCAAATCATTATGCCGCCCAGGCCCTCTTCGGCCACAAACCGCGCCTTCGCTCTCATCGTCGGAATCCCATTATAATACACAGTGTTCCCCGCCTCATCCGCGTTCTCCGCGCCGGGGAACTCCGCTAAAATCCTCGAGTACGGGTAGTCACGCTTTTTAAACGCAGCGCCGAATCCGTATCCGTAAAACGGCACGCCGAGCACAGCCTTCGACTTCGGCAACCCGCGGCCCAGCCAGTAGGCCACGCTGCTTTTCGCAAACTCCAGCGATGAATGCTGCCCCGGCGCTTTTGCATTCCACGGTCCTGTCGCGTCGTAGGCCATGATGTTCACAAAGTCGAACTCCCCGAGCGCAGCGTCCGGCACATTCTCCCCGCCGTAGCCTTTGGAAAGCGCGCACGTCAGCAGCTTCCCTCGGGGCTTCAGCGCCAGCGCAACCTCGTGGATCAATGCGCCGTAGTCCTTGTTGATCGACGGCCCTTCGATATCCACATCCAGCCCGTCAAGTTCGTGTGCCACGACATACTCCGCCAGCTTCGTCGCAAATGCCGCGCGCTTTTTCTCGCTCATCAGCGCGAAGTATCGCGCCTTCATCACCCGGTCATCCGACGCCGAACCGCCGCCGATGGACATCAGGATTTTCACGCCGTTCGCACGGGCTTTTGCGATGAGTCCCGCGTTCTGTTTGCTAAAAGACAAGTCTCCCGAGTCGTTCACGGGATTCTCAAACGCGATGTTGATGTGCGTGAGCTTTGCGTAGTCGATCCCCTCAGCAAACGCCGCGACATCGATCCAGTTTGGGACATACGCCACCACGCGAGGCTCCGCTCCGATCACGGGAGCCAGCGAGATGAACGCGGTGAGCGCAAGCGCGAGAGACGTCTTCATAAGGCGGCCGTGTTTACCGTTACACCACGCGCAGCAAATGCGCCGCGCGTTCGCCGGGCGCAAGCCGGACGTAATTGCGCCGGCCCTTCCACTTGAAGCGCTCCCCTGTCAGCAAATCCTCCACGGTGAAAGACTGCGCCTCGTGCAGGCCGAATGCCTCCAACGGCACATTCACCATCGTCTCCTCGGCGTGCCACGCGTTCAGATTCACGATGATAAGCAGCCGGTTTTCGCCCGCGACTTTACTGTAGGCGAGGATGAGATCGTTGTCGCAGTGTTGAAAGTGCAGGTTGCGGAACTGCTGGAGCGCCGGGTTCTCGCGGCGCACTTTGTTCAGCGTGCGAATGAGCGGGCGAATGCCTTCCATGGACCAGTCTCGCGCTTTGAACTGATACTTCTCGGAGTCCAGATACTCCTCGCGGGCGAGCTGCTTGTAGTCGCCATCGCACAGCGCCAGAAATCCCCGCACATCGCCTGCCGCGTTCCAGTCCTCCCGCTTCAGCCCTTCGTTTTCGCAGAGCTCGAAGCCGCTGTAGATCCCATACACTGGCGACAGCGTTGCCGCGAGGATCGCCCGCACTTGAAACGCCTGCCTCCCCCCGAACTGCAAGTAGCTCGGCAAAATGTCCGGCGTGTTCGGCCACAAATTCGGGCGCATGTATTCCGCGCCCTCGCCGTGCACCAGCTCGTTGAAATAATCGCGCAACCCCTGCGCTGTGTTCCGCCAGGTGAAGTAAGTATAGCTCTGCGTGTAGCCGACTTTCGCCAGCGCCCGCATCATCTTCCCGCGGGTGAAAGCCTCGCTCAGAAACACCGCATCAGGAAACCGCGCCTGCACCCGGCCGATGAGGTATTCCCAGAAATGCACCGGCTTCGTGTGCGGATTATCCACCCGGAAAATCCGCACGCCCTGCTCGCACCAAAACTCGATCACGCCCGTCAGCTCGCTCCACATTTCCCGCCACGTCGGGCAGTGATAGTTCATTGGATACACGTCCTGATATTTCTTCGGCGGGTTCTCGGCGTATTTGATGGAGCCGTCCGGGCGATGGTAAAACCACTCAGGATGGTCATGCACATACGGATGGTCCGGAGAACAGTTCACCGCAAAATCCAGCGCCACTTCCATCCCTCGCGATTTAATCTCCCGCACCAGCCAGCCGAAATCCTCCAGCGTACCCAGCTCCGGCGCGACGTCGCGATGACCGCCGCCGTTTGGACAACTTTGATGCCGGTTCCCGATTGCGTATGGCACGCCCGGTTCCCCCGGCTGACA
>JAYSTZ010000675.1:0-6540 GCA_043719365.1 Verrucomicrobiaceae bacterium
GCCCGGGCTGCTGGTGAAGATGGGAATACCGCACTCGTAAGCCGTCGCGAGCACGGAGGAATCTTTCAATCCGAGCTTCTTGCCACGGGCGTGGACGTATTTGCCGAGCAAGAAATGAAATTCATCCGTGCCCATCGTGCGCTGAAACTCCGGCCCTTGGATCACCTCCCGCACAAACGCATCCGTATCCAGCAGCACATCGTAGTCAAAGAGCACATCGTAAATCCGAATCACGCCCTCCTTGCGCAGCACCACGTCGTCGAGAAACGGCGAACCCGCATACAGCTCCATCCCGAGGCCGTAGTGCAGGTCATGGTAAAGATTCGCGCCCGTGCTGATGATCCAGTCCACAAACCCCGCCTTCATCAGCGGAACGATCGCCGCCTTCCCCAGCCCCGCAGGCGTCAGCGCGCCGGTGAGCGACATCCCCACCGTGCCATTTCCCGCCACCATCTTCTGCGTGAAAAGGCGGCACGCCTCCGCCAAGCGACCGCCATTGTAGGCTTTGAACGAGTCATCCACGAGCTGAGCGACGCTCATGCCTTTGGTGATCGAGTTTGGGAGAAGACGCGGAAATTTCTTATTTAACGACATGCCGCGCGGTGTAGGGAACGCGGGGCGCGAGTGCAAGTGAATGGATTGACGGGATTCATCTTTCTGCGCACCGTTTCGACATGGAGCAAACAACGAAAATCGTAGGCACACGAATCCGTGCAACGGATGCTATCTCCTGCCATCGTCGGGCGCTGGCACTCATGCGGCAGGCCGAAAAAGTCTGTCCATTCCCAAGGCCACGCGGCTTCGTCGTCAAAGCGCGCACTTGGAATGAATACGAGGAGTGGAAAGCGGCCCATCCGAATCCCCGCCTTCGATAGTATGCCGGTGCAAGATCCGCTGCTTCGAGTTTGTATGCTTCTGAATAAGCACGACGCCCATTACCTGATCGTTGGGGGGCATGCGTGCATCCTTCACGGGCATGTGCGCACGACCGAGGATGTGGAGATTTTGGTGGAGGATTCCCTGGATAATTTCCAGCGTGTGATTGCGGCGCTCTCCGAGCTGGAAGATCATGCAGCAGCCGAATTGACTCCGCAGGACTTCGTGGAAAACGTGGTGGTGAAGATTGCCGACGAGGTCGAAGTGGATGTCAGTCGTCAGGCGTGGCAAGTCGGCTACGAGGAAGCTGTGGCGACTGCGGAGGCGGTTGTTGTCGAAGGCGTGAAGATCCCATTTCTCAGCTTGGAGATGCTCATCAAGAGCAAGACCACTTATCGCGAGCAGGACCGCGCGGACTTGGTGAGACTGCGCGACTTACTGGCCCTCAAACGCAAGGGTTGAGCTACATCCACCGCTCCCACGCCTTCATCATCGCCCGCAGTTCCTTTTCCTCTTCGGGCTTAATGTCGTTCAGCGGCGGGCGGACGCGACCGCCGGTCTGGCCGCTGAGGTCCATCTGCGTTTTCATCACCGAGACTTCGTAGCCTTTGCGCCGCGAACGGAAGGCGTAGAGCGGCACGACGAGTTCCTTCATCAAAGCGGCCAGCTCGGCGTCTGCGGCGGGCGTGCGGGCGCTCGCCAGTTCGTGCAGGCGCAGCGAAAGGCGCGGTGCGACGTTCGCGATGCTGCTCGTGTAAGTGCGCACTCCGGCGCTGTAGTAAGCGGGCACGCAGTCGTCCCCCGCGCCGCCGATCCAGTGCAGCCGGTCGCCCACGCGATTCATGATTTGCTGGAACCTCCGAATGTCGCCCTGCCCGTCTTTGAAAGCGACGAGGTTCGGGATCGTCGCCAGCCGCTCCACCGCAGCGGGCGAGAAATTCGCATGGTCGCGGCTGTAAATAATCACCCCGCGCTTCGTCGCCGCCGCCGTATCGCGGTAGTAGGCAAACATCCCGTCGTCATTCGCATCGCCGGGATAGTAGGGCGGGAAAATGAGGATCCCATCCACCCCAGCGGCGCTGCACGACTTCGCCATATCCTGCGCCGTCTGCGGGCTAAAGCCGACCCCCGCCAACACGGGCCGCCGCCCTGCGACTTCCTCCAGCGTCGTCTTCACCACCGCGAGATGCTCCTCCGCGGAGAGCGAATGCAGCTCCCCCGTGCCCGCGCCCACCACGATGGCGCAGACCTCGTGCTTCACGAGCTTGCGCAGGTTCTTGCGGAGGCCCGGCAGGTTCAGCCGGAGCTTCGCATCGAATGGTGTGACGGGGAATGCGATGACGCCGCCGAGTTTGGCGCGGAGTTGTGATGGTGTGAGTGGCATGATGGAAAATGAACGTGGAATCCGCAGGTGCGGAATAGGTCTTTAATAACACGGACGGCTGAGAACGAGGGGAAATCCTGCCGACTAACCACGCGACTGTTTCATGCCGGACAAGTGGGCGTCAATGGCCGGTTTTTGGCGAAAATTTCCGAAGGTGCATTTCCTTAAATGTCGGTAAGTTCGTCATCTTAAGGGCTTAAAACAGATTGTTACCCGAGCGTTGGCACTGAACCCGCTCGTTTTACCGATTGAGCCGTGTCGGCAACCGCTGGGACGACTCAATTATAAATAAATAAAAACATCAGAAATCATAATAACATGAACCAAAAATTAAACATGAGGCGAGGGGGCTTTACTCTCGTCGAAATCATGGTCGTCGTGGGGGTCATCTCGATCCTCACATCCATCGCGATTCCCAACGTCCTTCGCGGACGGAATCGCGCGCAGGCCACCCAGATCCTTCAGGATCTCCGCATCATCGACGCAGCCATCGATCAGTACGCGATCGAAACCAACAAGCCGCCCGGCGCAGCAGTCAGTTGGTCGGACGTCACCCCGTACATGAAAGCCGGCACCCGATTGGCCCAATCGGGCGGGAAGGATATTCTCGGCAACACCTTTAGTGGTGAATACCGGGTCGATTCCGACTTTGCGGTGCTGGTCGCGCCTCAAACGTTTGCGGCCCTGTCCGTCGTCGCCCCTGCGGCATTTTGGTCGCCATACATGCCGACGGTCGGGCCTTAACTTCAAGTCGGGCCACGGCCTCACCTCACACACCCGGTCATTCACAGCGAGTGGCCGGGTGTTTTTTTATGCCGATTCCTTGGTTGATTGGCTGCACCGGGTGATCTCGCGGTCCGGAATTGAGGGGAAGGAAGTGCTGAAATTTCTTTTTCCCCGCATGGTCTGGAGGCTACGGTCAGTTGCTCTTGAGAATCCTTTTCCACAACTGCCGAATCCTCCATCCGCTCAACGGCGGAGATCGCATCCGCACTTTCAATATGCTGAAGGAGCTGCGGAAGCGGCATCACATCACGTATCTGTGCTTGCGGACGCCGGCGGATTCGGAGGAGTCGGTGGCGCGGGCGGGGGAGTATTGCCACGAGCTGATCCCGGTGCCGCACGCGGTGAAAAACAAGCGCGGGCCGCAGTTTTACGCGGAGGTGCTGGGGAATACGCTCTTTGGGAAGTATCCGTTCCTCGCATCGAAGTATGTGTCGGCGGAAAGTATCGCGCATCTGCGGCGGTTGATTGCGGGAGGAACGTTCGATTTGCTAATCTGCGACTATCTCGCGCCGATGGGCAATTTGCTGGAACTGCCGGAGCGCCCGGCGCTGGCGATGATGCTCTTTCAGCACAATGTGGAGTCGGTGATCTTCAAACGGCACGCGGAGGCGACGGCGAATCCGCTGAAGCGCGCTCTGTATCGCAAGCAATGGCGGGCCGTGGAGCGCATGGAGCGGCAGGCGGCGGCGTTTGTGGATGCGCAGGTGTCGGTGTCGGATTCGGACACGGAGCTTTTTCGAGCGATGGGACTGACAAACGTGCTGGGCGCGGTGCCGACCGGTGTGGACTGCGAGTTTTTCCAGCCGCCGGTGACGCCGCCAACGAAGCCAGTGCTCGCATTTCTCGGCGCGATGGATTGGGACGCAAATCAGGACGCCGTGCGGTGGTTCACGACGGAGGTGCTGCCGCGAATCCGCGAACGGGTGCCGAATACGGAGTTCCTCGGGATCGGGCGCAACCCGCCGGCATCGCTGCAAGCGCTGGCCGCCAGCGACCCGCTCATCCGCCTGACTGGCACGGTGCCGGACGTGCGCCCGCACATGGCGGAGGCTGCGGCGATGGTGCTGCCGCTGCGAGTCGGTGGGGGCACGCGTATCAAAGTGTATGAAGCGATGGCGATGGGCACGCCGGTGATTTCCACGAGCATCGGTGCCGAGGGGCTCGACTACACGCACTGCAAAAACATCCTCATCGCCGACACCGCGGAGGCGTTTGCCAACGAGACGATCGCATTGCTGGAAAACGCGACCCGCGCGGCAGAAATAGCAGCGGAAGCGAGGCGGCACGTCGCCGAGAAATACTCGTGGGCCAGCGTCGCGGAGATTTTCTCGCGCTATTGCGAGCAGACGGTGGAGCGGGCTACTGCGCGATATTGAGGCGGAGGAAGCGCTTTGCCGTGCCGCCCGGGACGGCGAACTTCAAGCGCCAATGCTGGTCGCACTTCGATATCGGCATCGCTCTGAACCACGGAAATGCGGTCGTAGGAGACATCGGCTCGTCAAACAAAATGGAGTTCACAATTATCGGCGACGCCGTGAACATCGCATGGCGGCTCCAGGAACGAACGAAGGAACTCCCCCGTCGAGATCGTCATCGGCGATACGGTGACTGCATTGATCACCGACAAGTTCCGCACTGAACCCGGCGGAGCCATCCGGGTGGGCGATTCAATCGATGTCCCCTACTCCATCGGTCATCTCTCCGCATTAAAGTCAGACACAACACGCGATTGATTCACGGCAAAGAGCAGATGGGTTTTGCGATGCGGCCACCGCCTTATTCCCGCCGCCGGGACATCTTTCGCAAGCACGTGAAATAGCCTGATGGAAGTGTTCCTCGATACCAAACTCACCGCAGCGCAACGCTCACGAGGAAATCCTTCGGAGTTAATGCCCGGACACGACTCTGGGAAAAATCAGCCACGTTTCGCGTCACGAGCCAATCCGCCCCGCAAGCCTCTGCCGATACCGCCTGCAACGCATCCTCAAAATCCCGACAAGTCAGCCGCCGCGCCAGCCGTGCGCTCGCATCGGTAGCGGATGCCACTCGCGCCCAAACGAGTATTTTATCCACCTCCGCCAATGCCTCGAGCTCCGTTCGCCCGCGCTTCAAAAGTTAGTAAGCCGTCGCCAATCCATGCCACGCAATGAACCTCTGCGCACCGGCGGCTTCACACCGGAGGATGACCGCATTGCTATCACCGATAAACTCATCCCGGTTCAGCAGCACATCCAGCAAGATATTCGTATCTAGAAAAACACGCATAACCTACTAAACTCCCGCGCCATACTTCCCAGCATAAACCCCCATCCGAGCATCATCCACAGACTCCCCAGCCGCCAGCTTCACGCTCCCCCGCGCCGAGCGCAGCCAATCGCTTGCCCTACCCTGAATAGGCGACTCTATCTTCGCCCGCAAACTCGCAGTCAGAAAAAGAATCAACTCCTGCTTTTCCTCCGGCGGTAATGCCTCAGCGACCTCTTCGATTTCCATCAACGTGCTCATGTGCGCAAAATGCCCGAAGTACTGCGGGGCGTCAACTCAGGGAATTTGGATGAGTTGAAAGCGGGTGTGATTAAAAATGGAATAGTGAAGGGCCGAAGGCCCGGCAATGTAATAGCCCAGGGTCAGCGACGTAGGAGCGCAGCCCTGGGTTGCAACCGCAAAACCGGTATGAGCCCTGAAAGGGCGGGATTGAAACGGTCGTCGCGCGAAGGATGCCGCCCTCAGGGCTCGTCTCCCGTTCCGTCTCCTACCCAGGGCTGCGCTCGTTCCTCGCTTACCCTGGGCTATTACATTTGCGGACCTTCGGCCCTCCATTCTTCCGCGCTCTATTCCACTTTTAATCACACCCGTTGAAAGCGTGATTCTGTTTCTTTTCTTCGCCTTCCCATTTCCTGATTTACCATGAACCCAGAAAACCATCTGCCCGACGCTTGACCCAATTCAAATCCTCTGCGAGTCCTTACCCATGCCAACCGCACTCGAACAAGTCACCAAAGACGCGATGGACCTCCCGCCCAGGCAGAAGCTCGCACTCGCAGAATTCCTCATGGAAAGCGCCGATGCGGGAGCCGACCCCGAGGCCGAAGCGGCATGGGATTCCAAGCTTCGCGACCGTATCCGTGCGATTGATGCAGGCCACGTCACTGGAGTCTCTTACGAGGCCGTGATGCACGCCGCAGAACAGCAATTGTTCCGTGACCATCCGGTTTTTGGATGAGGCGCAGTTCTTGTTTGCAAAAACCGGGGATTTCTCCAATATACCGACGTGATTGCTGACGACCTACTCGACTTACAAGATGTCCGCCCTTTTGTGCCCTTCGACGTGCATCTGGCGGATGGGAAGACCATAACCATCGAACATCCAAAGTGGATGTTGGTCACGCCGGACAGGAGCAGCCTCATGTATGTCTTTGCGGAAGGCCCCATCCACCGGGTCGCGATTCACCAAATCACGCGCATCGTCGAAAAAGCGCAAGACACGGTCACAC
>JAYSTZ010000676.1:0-2812 GCA_043719365.1 Verrucomicrobiaceae bacterium
AATGTGCGCATTGCGGCGCAGACGCTGCCGAATCGCGCGAAGGATGTCCACGGAAGACACGGAATGCCTCGGAAGTCGCCGCGCAGTTTGTCAGCTAAAGGCGCTAAAATTCGCGAAAAGTGGCCGCCCTTTCGCGAACTTTAGCGCCTTTAGCTGATCAAAAAACTTCCGTGTCCTTCCGTATCTTCCGTGGACATCCATCGCGCGTTTCGCCAGTTTCCGCGCCGCTATGCGCACATTACTTTTCCTCAGCCTCGCTGTCTCACTCTTCGCCGATGAGTTCCCGAAGCCATTCAACACCGGCACCGACATCGGTAAAAAGCCCATGTCCGCCGACGAAGCGGTGAAGCTCATCAAAATGCTCGACGGCTTCAAAGCTACGGTCTTCGCCGCCGAGCCGGACGTGCAAAACCCCATCGCCTGCGCTTGGGACAGCCGGGGCCGCCTGTGGGTCGCGGAAAACTACACGTACGCAGAATCGGCGGTCGGTTTTGACAAACGTCTGCGCGACCGCATCCTGATCTTCGAGGACACCGACAACGACGGGAAAGCCGACAAACGCACCGTCTTTGCGGACAATCTGCACAATCTCTCCAGCATCGAGCTTGGCTACGGCGGAGTATTTTGCACGGCTGCGCCGTACCTTTTGTGGATCCCGGATGTAGATGGCGACGACAAACCCGACGCTCCGAAGGACGAACAAGACAAAAAGGACGCGTCCCTTTCGTCCTATAAGTCCTTTCCGTCCTATGAAGGCACCTCCACCCGCATCCTGCTCGACGGCTTCGACGCTGGCGGCGTGCGCCACAATTTCGTGAACGGCCTGCGCTGGGGCCCGGATGGCTGGCTCTACGCGCGGCACGGCATCCTCGCCACCAGCAAAGTCGGCAAGCCCGGCACGCCCGATGCCGAGCGGCTCGGCATCAATGTCGGCATCTGGCGCTGGCATCCCGTGCGCCACACTGTCGAGATGGTCACCTACGGCGGCACAAACCCGTGGGGACTCGATTTCAACGCCGAGGGCGAAGGCTTTTTCACCAACACCGTCACCGGCCATCTCTACCACATGATTCCCGGCGCGCACTACGAGCGCATGTATGGCGAAGACCCAAATCCGTTTATCTATCAGCTCCTCCCACAGACCGCCGACCACTACCACTACGATCGTTCAAAGAGCTGGACCGCCTCCCGCGATGGAGCCGCCAACGACCTCGGCGGCGGTCACGCCCACGTCGGCTGCATGATTTACCAAGGCGAAAACTGGCCCGAGCAATACCGGGGGAAACTGATGACGGTGAACCTCCACGGCCGCTGCATCAACGTCGAGCGACTGGAGCGAAAAGGCAGCGGCTACACCGCCAAGCACGAGCCCAGCGTCATCACATTTGGCGACCCGTGGTTCCGAGGCAACGAACTCACCTACGGCCCCGACGGGGGAGTGTACGTCCTCGACTGGAGCGACCAAGGCGAATGCCACGAAAACGACGGAGTGCATCGCGAGAGCGGGCGGATTTATAAAATCACCTACGGCGAGGCGAAGCGGCCTGAGTGGTTGGGGGCAGCGGTCCCCCAAGTCCCCCAAGTCCCCCGAGTCCCCCGTGCGAGGGTGACAGAGGGGACAGAGGGGACAGAGGGGACAGGGGGGACGCAGCCAAGCGAAGATCGTGCGGCGGGTAGGGTGGGTGTCCCACCCGCCGCGCCGGGCATCCTGCCCGGTGCATCGAACGTAGGACAACCTCCGCCACGCGAGACGCCTGCTGCCTTAACATCATTCCCAAACGCTACACTCATCGAGAAATGCCTCATTGGAAGTGAATGGGAATCTCGCATTGCAACGCAGATTCTCCGTGAGCGCATGGTTCGAGGCGAGGCCGACAAAGACATCTACATGAAAGCCATCAAGCCGGTTATGGGGAAGCACCCCAAAACTCCGTTGATGAGAAGATTTAGTCCAATGGCTTTCTGGCTCGAAATGAAAAGCTCAGCGGAAAAAAGCGAAGCTGAATTCCTCGCGCAGATCGACGTAGGCATTTCGATGGCTCGGAGTGGGATGGGGATGCCCGATGAACCATTGCTCGCGCCTCAGAGAATCCGTTCCTCCCATGCAGGCATGCTCACGCAGTTCAAAAACCTGAAAGGCTTCCTGCCGCTTTGGAGAGAATTGCTCAATCACCCCGAAGACGCAACCGATCACATCCTCCCAATTCATTACTGGACCGGCTTTGAGCGAATCGTAAGCGCAGAAGACGCGACAGTTTCGAGCAAGGCATCAGAGATCGCCTACTCCGGCAAAATCCCCCTCATCATCGAAAACACCGCCCGCCGCCTCGCCACCGACCTCGCCACAAAACCCGAGCGTCTCGACGGCCTCCTCGCTTTAGCCAACGCCGCTTTCGACGAAGCGAAAGCCGCCAGCATCCTGCGCGGAATCTCCTTCGCCGTGCGCGGAATGGCCAAAGCCAAAGCCCCCGCAAACTGGCCCGCCTTCGCAGCCCAAGCTGCCAAATTCCCCGCCCTCGCCGACAAACTCCGTGCTCTAAACGTCATCTTCGGCGACGGACGCGCGCTCGACGAAATCCGCGCTCTCGCGCTCGACTCGAAGGCCGAGATTCCCACCCGCCGCCAAGCCGTCGAATCCCTCATCGCCGCCAAGCCCGCCGACCTCCGCGCCACGCTCGAAAAGCTCATTGCCGAAGACCGCGACATCATGGGTGCCGCGCTTCGCGGCATGGCGGTGTTCGATGATGCCGGGCCGTTCATCGCCACCAATTACCAGCGCCTCCGCCCCGAGCTCCGTGCGGCGGTCGGCGGG
>JAYSTZ010000677.1:0-6531 GCA_043719365.1 Verrucomicrobiaceae bacterium
GCACGCAGGAATCCAGAAATCATTGCGATGCCAATGACGATCATAAAAGCCGAGCGAAATCCAGACTTCAACATGCCGAAAACTGCGAGTGCGAAAACCAGAGCTTTCCAAGGCTTAAAAATATTTAGCCAAGCCAAAGGACGATCCCACGAGAAGAGAGCAGTCAACAGTGGTAGGGCCAAGAAGCCAAGAAAGCTCAGACGCTCGGTCGATTCAGCCAGAACAGACGCAGCACTGTCGTCTTGCTGCCCCGAAGTCATGATCGGGCTCGAGTAGAATTCCGCGAAGAATCCTTCAAGTCCCGGCAGGCAGTACAGTGACGTCGCCAGTAGTCCGTCCATTAATTTACCTAAAAGAAACGCGAAGAAGATCCATTTTGGGGAGACCGCAGTAAGGTCGGACCGGGAAAGAACCCACCAGGCAAGCACCGCAACTAAAGTGTTAAAATAAGGACGCCCGCCTACGCGCTCCGAACCGAGCGCTTCGACGCCCACAGGATTGCGAATGAATGCAATTGCCAGCATCAAAAGGACGGACATCATGAAAAGATCAATCAAGGTCATCCGATTTCGGGTTCTGATAATCTTGAACGCGATGAGGGCAAGGTAGCCGACGAAGACGTACATGACAACTAAGTCCCTAACGCTGAAAGGGATATTCAGGGCGCGAATCTGTCCCGTCATCGGCCAAGCAATGAGAAGGATGATCCAGACTCGTTCTTTGAGGACCAGCAGTGTAAGGAGCGCGGCACCACCGAGGACAATCATCAGGATCGGCGCAAGACGTTCCTGCCCGGCAAGTTTGCCGAGCACGACGGCTGAAATCAGGCCGAGCACGACCGTCACGATGACGGTAAGACGTTGAGAGAAACGATTAAACTCCATTATTGCGCACCAAAGCGTAGTCCATTGGGACTATCAACTCCTGATATTCGTTCATTTTTCGTTCAAAAGGGGCAGTTTATCGGCCTCGGAGAGTGCGGACGCGACCACTTGGTCCATGTTGTAGTAGCGGTAAGTGGCGAGACGGCCGACGAAAGTGACGATTTTCTCCCCCTCAGCCCGCTCGGCGTATCGGGAATACAGTGCGCGGGCGTCCGGCGCGGGTACGGGGTAGTAGGGCTCGAGGCCGGGCGCGTAGTCTTGGGGGTATTCGCGGACGATGGTGGTGTGCGGGAGCTTTTGGCCGGTGGCGTGTTTCATTTCAACGACGCGGGTGTAGGCGTGGTCGTTTGGAAAGTTCACCTGCATAGCGGGTTGGGAGTATTCAGTGGGGAGCGTTTCGGGCTCGAATCTGAGAGAGCGATAAGGAAGCGCCCCGTAGCAGCGGTCAAAGTATTCATCGACTGGACCCGTGTAAATGAGGTGGCGATATTGAACCTGATGCCGGACTTCGCGATAGTCGGATTTCAGTCGGACTTCGATACTCGGGTGGGCGAGCATTTTTGCAAACATCGCCGCGTAACCGTCTTTCGGGAGCGCTTGAAATTTCTCGTCGCAAAACCGGTCGTCGCGATTGGTTCGGATGGGAATCCGCCCGCAGACGCTAGGGTCGAGTTCGCTCGGGTCGCGCCGCCACTGTTTGCGGGTGTAGTTCTTGAAGAACAGCTCGTAAAGTGGACGGCCAATCTGGCTGATGATGACTTCTTCGCTGTTGCGGGGGGATTCGATGGGTTCTCGCCACTGGGCGAGAAGAGCAGTCATTTCTTCGGAGTTACTGGCGCGTCCGATGAATTGCTCAAAGGTGTTCAGGTTGATCGGAAATTGCCAGTATTGGCCGTTCGTCCAGGAGAGGACGCGGTAATCGACGTGGTGCCATTCGGTAAACTGGGAGAGATATGAGAGGACGCGGTCGCTGTTTGTGCGAAAATAATGGGGCCCATACGGGTGAATAAGAACGCCAGCGGAGTCCAGCTTGTCGTAGGCATTGCCTCCGATGTGGTCGCGGCGGTCGAGGACGAGGCACCGGGCTCCTCGCTGGCTGGCGAGGCGCTCGGCGAGCACGCTGCCGGCAAATCCGGCTCCGACGATGAGGTAGTCCCAAGTCATTTGGTCGGGCGGCGGTGTAGGGAGGACGGGGACGGCTGGCGAGCAAAGAGCGCATCGAGCCGTCAAAAATAGTGGCTCGCTTTTTCCGGCGGGCCCGCTACCACTAGCGGGCTAATCTCGCTAAAAACTTGATCAATCGCAAGGGCCTACGGCCCGAAATCAGCTAAACAGAACACGAACACTCGAATTTTTACTTTGAACAACAGCCCGAATCCGAACACCGCCGCCCCTGTCGCAGATGCACCACTCACGCCTTCCGTCTGGAAGAAATTGATCGCCGAATACCAGAAACCTTCGCTTCGGAGCGCGGTCTGGCAAATCGTCAACACGCTGGTCCCATACATCGCAACTTGGGTGGCGATTTATTTTAGCCGGTCGTATTCTTACTGGCTGACGGGGGGGCTCGTCGTCTTGCTCGGACTGCTGACGATGCGCACATTCATCATTTTCCACGACTGCTGCCACGGCTCGTTTTTTGAATCGCCGCGTGCGTGCCAAATCGTGGGTTACATCACCGGGATGCTTACATTCACGCCATACGGTCAGTGGCGCTGGGAGCACAACGTCCATCACGCAAGCTCGGGGCATCTCGATAAGCGCGGCACGGGCGATGTCTGGATGATGACGCTTCAGGAGTACCTCGAAGCCTCGCGTTGGAAGCGCTTTTCCTATCGGCTCGCGCGGAATCCGATCATCCTTTTCATCGTTGGGCCTCTTTATCTTTTCCTCATCTGGCAGCGCTTTCCTTCGCCAAAAGCGAGTGTGAAAGAGAAGCACTCTGCGCATTTCATGAACATCGGCATCGCAGCCATGGCACTCATTATGGGCTCCATTTTCGGGTTTGGCACCTACCTGCTGCTGGTCGTCGGGACGATGCTCGTCGCCGGCGGTGCGGGCGTTTGGATGTTCTACGTCCAGCATCAGTACGAGGGCGTTTACTGGGAGCGTGCAGAAGAGTGGGACTACACTGCCGCAGCTCTTCAAGGTAGTTCGTTTTACAAATTGCCGCGCATTCTTCAGTGGTTCACCGGCAACATCGGGTTCCACCACATTCATCATCTCAGCCCCCGCATCGCGAATTACAATTTGGAGCGTTGCCATAACGAGATTCCTCTTTTTCAGCAGATTAAGCCCATCACGCTGCTCAGCAGCCTGAAATCGCTCGGCTACCGTTTCTGGGATGAAGAGCGTCAGGAGATGGTCGGGTATGCGGGGTTGCGTGAATTCATGCGGCGGCAGAGGCAGCAAACTGCGTAGCAGTCCCAAGATGTCGGCGTCTTTCGGGTAATCAGTCCCGTGACGAACCGCCAGACATTGAGCGTTCCGCTTTACGCGAGTATTTTCGCGCTGGGGAATTTCGCGTATTCAGCTCCCGACTTTGTTCGGGACATACGCCCCATTCTGGAGCGGAGTTGTTTCGGGTGCCATGGACCCGACAAGCAAAAAAGCGGTTACCGGCTGGATGTGCGCGATGTCGCGATAAAGGGCGGCGAAAGCGGCGAGGCCGCGATCATTCCGCACAGTGCGGCGAAGAGTCCGCTCATTCGTTATGTGAGTGGCGAGGATGACGAGAACCTTATGCCGCCGAAAAAGAGCGATAAACCGCGGCTTACGCCTGTCGAGGTGGAGACGTTGCGGGCTTGGGTTGATGCCGGGCCGTCGTGGCCGGATGAGTTTGCAGGGGCGAAGGACAGCAAGCCGCATTGGTCCCTCATCCCTTTGGTGAAGCCCACCGTGCCTGCGGGAGCTGCGCATCCGATTGATGCGTTTATCTTGGCGAAGCTCACCGAGAAAAAGCTGACGCCATCACCGGAAGCAGATCCCCGGACGTTGATGCGTCGTGTGACTTACGATCTCACGGGACTGCCACCCGCACCCGAGGATAGCACGCCGATTTCCGAAGCCGTGGATCGTCTGCTCGCATCACCCCGATACGGCGAGCGGTGGGCGCGACACTGGCTCGACACGATTCACTTTGCGGACACTCATGGATTTGAACACGACGACATGCGCCCGAATGCGTGGCGCTTCCGCGACTACGTAGTCGAAAGTATGAATCGCGATACGACGTGGGCTCGTTTTGTCCGCGAGCAGATTGCCGCAGATGCGTTCTTCCCCGCCGAAACGCGGCTCACGGCGGCACTCGGGTATCTCGGCGCGGGGACGTATGACTCCAGTGCTGCCGGTACTGCGCCGATGAGCTTTGAGTATCTCGATCGCGACGATCTCGTGACCCAGACGATGGCGGCGTTTGTGAGCACCACGGCGAATTGTGCCCGATGTCACGGGCACAAATTTGACCCCATCACGCAGGAGGATTACTTCGCGCTTCAGGCGGTCTTTGCGGGTGTAGGAAAAGGCGATGTGAACTACGACGAGGAACCTGCGGTAGCCTCGCGGCGACGGCACTGGCAGAGCCTCAAGGACGCTGCGGCGAAACAAGACGCGACCGTTCTGCTCGCTGCAGAAAACACGGCACTCGTCGAAGCATGGGAAAAGGCACGCGGCACTGCGGAGCCTTGGACGCCGGTAGTCGCAGAGACATTTTTGTCTGCCGATGGCTCGACGCTCGAACGGCTCCCGGATGGTTCGATCCTCGCGAGTGGAGCCGTGCCGGACAAAGACACATTCACGATCACCGCGACGACGATATTGAGCGAGCTGACTGCGCTGCGCCTCGATTTACTCACGGACGATTCACTCCCGATGAAGGGGCCCGGCCGAGCGTCGAACGGAAACATGCACCTCACGGAATGCGAATTGCAGGTATTCGCGCCCGGCGCTGCAAAGCCGGAGAAAGCGTCGTTTCGCCGCGCGACATCGGACTTCGATCAGGCCGGATACGATGTTGCGAAGTCGATTGACGGTGACTTGAAAACGTCGTGGGCGATTCATCCGAATGTAGGCGCACCGCATCTCGCGGTGTACGAACTTCGCACGCCGCTGAAGCTGGAGCCGGGCACGAAGCTCGTCATTACGCTGCGACAACTGCAGGGCGGCAGCCACCTCATCGGACGTTTCAAAATTTCGGCGACATCCGCACCATCCGTTTCACTACTCGCGGTACCTGCGGATGTGGAGACTGCTTTGCGCGCACCCGCAGCGAGTCGTACGCCGGAGCAGAAAGTCACGATCGCGGGATTCGTATTGCGAACGAAGGCGGAGGATGAACTGGCGAAGCTACCGCCGATGGTTCAGGTCTGGGCCGCCGGCCGCACGGCGAAGAACGAGCGCGGCGTCATCACGATCGCCGAGCCTCGCACAATTCGAGTGTTGAAGCGTGGCGATCTCGATAAGCCCGGCGACACGGTGAACCCCGGCGCGCTTATGGCGATCAGCGCATTGAAGGGACGCTTTGATCTGCCGAACGCGAACGACGAAGCGGTCCGTCGTGCCGCGCTCGCAGACTGGATCGCGGATGAACGAAATCCGCTTACGTGGCGCAGTATTGTGAATCGCGTGTGGCACTATCATTTTGGCCACGGGCTGTGCGACACGCCGAGTGATTTTGGGAAAATGGGTGGCACCCCATCGCATCCCGAGCTTCTAGACTGGCTCGCCGTCTGGTTCCGCGATGAGGCGAAAGGCTCACTGAAAGCACTGCACAAACTCATCGTCACCAGCGCGACTTACCGGCAATCGTCCGCACCAAACGCTGCGGCCTCAGCAATCGATCCCGACAATCGCCTGCTCTGGCGAATGAATCGTTCGCGTCTCGATGCCGATTCGATCCGCGACAGCGTGCTCGCAATCAGCGGTCATCTCGACCTCGCGATGGGCGGGCCGAGCATTCCTCATTTCACGTCAAAGCCCGGCCCGCAATCTACACCGACGCTCAATTACGAGAACTTCGACTGGAACACACCCGGAGCCGCGCGGCGCAGTATTTATCGTGTGGTCTGGCGTGGAATTGCCGACCCGTTCTTGGATGCAATCGACTTTCCTGACATGGCGCTGCTTTCGCCCGTGCGTAGCTTTTCCGCGTCGCCGCTCCAGTCGCTCGCGCTTTTTAATAATGAGTTCGTGCTTCATCACTGTGAACGTTTCGCGGCGAGGTTGGAGGCATCCGGCGGGATGGAACAACGCATCGTTGCCGCATTCCGCCTTGTCTATCAACGCGATGCGACTGCGGATGAGACTGCCGATTTCACTGCCCTCGCCAATAAGCACGGACTGCCCGCCGCGCTGCGGGTGCTCTTTAACAGCAACGAGTTCCTCTTTCTAAACTGACCATGCATCCCATCTCTCGACGCGATTTTTTGAGCAACAGCGCTGGTGGAATAGCGAGCGTGGCACTTTCACATATCCTAGCAGGCGAGACGTTCGCCGGGCCTCCCGAGTTCAACGGCGGGCTGCACCACCCCGCGAAGGTCCGGCGTATCATCCAGCTTTTTATGAACGGCGGCGTGAGCCAGATGGACACCTTCGACTACAAGCCGGAGCTCGCAAAACAGCACGGGCAGATGAGCGGACCTAAGGATAA
>JAYSTZ010000678.1:0-17158 GCA_043719365.1 Verrucomicrobiaceae bacterium
GCGCTCGCCGACCTCATCCCCGTGGAGACGGATTTCGCGAAAGGAATCGGCATCGTCAGCGGCGCGGAGGCGCGGCTGGAATTGTCCACACGCGGGCTGAACCACTGGCTCACGATGCTGGCCACGGACCCGAGCGCGAACCAAGCCGTGTGGCGCGGGCTGCCCGGCTTTTACTGGTACGCGCCCGTGGTCAAAGCGAAGGGCGGCGCGGAAGTTTTGGCGGTGCATGAGGCAGCGCGGAATCAAAGCGGACGCATCCCGCTGCTCGTCACCCGCGCTGCTGGAAACGGCAAAGTTCTCTACATGGGCACCGACGCCGCATGGCGCTGGCGCAAAGGCGTGGAGGACACTTACCACTACCGATTCTGGGGCCAAGTCGTGCGCTGGATGTCGCACCAGCGCCACCTCGCGCAGGAGGAAGGCATCCGCTTTTTCTACAGCCCCGAGCAACCCCGGCGCGGTGACAAAGTGCGCCTCAATGCGACGGTCATGGACAAGCTCGGCGTGCCCGTCACGAGCGGAAAAGTCACCGTCACCGCCAAAGCGCCCGACGGCACGAGCGAGACGATTGAGCTGATCAACGAAGACGCCGAATGGGGAGTTTTCAGCGCCCCATTCATCCCCCGCGAAGGCGGCAAATACGAACTCGAAATCGCCAGCGAAACCGCCGACCGCCGGATGAAATCCTCGCTCGATGTCAGCGTCCCCACTTTAGAAAAAGAGGGACTCCCCGCGAAGCTGGACGTGCTCCGCGAACTCAGCGCCCTCACCGCCGGAAAACACTACGCCCCCGCCGAACTCACCCAGCTCGTGAACACGCTCTCGCTCCTCCCCGAGCGCAAGCCCGACGAGCTCCGCCTCCGCCTCTGGTGCCACCCGTTTTGGTGCGCCGGGCTGCTTGCCGCATTCGTTGCATACTGGGTAGGTCGAAAGCTCGGCGGGCTAATTTAGATCGCCGCAAAAAAGAACGTCTCTTGGACAATGGAGGGGAAGCGCTATTTAGAAGCATAAACTAAATTCGCAGCAGTATGAAAACGATTACGTCTTCTAAAAAGAGCGGCGCGCCGCGCAAATCCGCCGTGATTTCCGTGCCCGCACGAAAGGCAGCCAAAGCGCCGGTAACGCTGAAACGCATTCTCGTTCCCGTGGATTTTTCCGAGCCATCCATGAAGGCCGTGCCGTATGCGCTCGCCTTCGCGAAGCAATTCAAAGCGGAGCTCGTTCTCGTCCATATCGTCGAGCAGGTTGTCTATCCCGGCGACTGGATGATTCCTCCCTTCCCCACGGGCGATTTTGCCAGCGAAAGCCGGGAGCAGTTGATGGCAAAGCTCCGCAGCACCTGCACCGAGAAAACCGGGAAGGTTACACCGATTGTCCGCTTCGGCCGCGCGTGGCAGGAAATCATCGAGGTCGCCCGCGAGCAAAAGTGCGACATGATCATCATGGCGACCCACGGCTACACCGGGCTGCGGCATGTGCTGCTTGGAAGCGTCGCAGAAAAAATCGTGCGTCATGCGCCTTGTCCGGTGCTGACGGTGCGCCCGGACGAGGCAAATCTGCCATAGGAAATAGTCCTACCCCCATCATACCAACACCCCGATCACGTCGGGTAACGCAGCCCAATTTCGCGGACTCCCCCCAGCCTGCCACAGTCGTGCCATGAACTCGACTACCACACTGCTCGACACCATCAATGACTCCGACTTTTACCGCGAATACGAACACGCCTTCTGCAATGCGACGGGGCTTCCGCTGACGCTTCGCCCGACTGAAACATGGAACCCGCCGTTTCACGGAAAGAAGAATGAGAACAAGTTCTGCGCGATGATGGCGCAGAAGAACGCGACCTGTGCCGCCTGCCTCAACTTGCAGGAACGTCTCACTAAATCGGCAACAGCCGAAACGGCGCTAATGCGCTGCCATTTTGGAATGACCGAAATCGCAGTGCCGCTAAAACTCGGCACCGAACGCATCGGCATTCTCGCAACCGGGCAGGTCCTCACTCAATCACCGACCGCCGACCGGCTCGAACACGTGGAGAAGAATGTGAAAAAGTTGAACCCCACCATCGACGTCAAAAAGGCGATGGACGCCTACAAAGAGACTCCCGTGATGCCGCGCAATCAACTGGCCGGCTTCGTCACAATGCTGGAGAAATTTGCAGAGCACCTTGGCGTCCGGAGCAATCAAATCGCGCTTCATCAGGCGAATGCAGAGCCCATCGCGATCACCCGCGCGAAGGCTGTGCCACGTCCGTCCGAAAAAATAACTGCCGCCGATGAAAAAGCTCAGCGTGCTGCACGCGAACGTGACGCGATGAAAGAGCTCGGCCAGCGCGAAGTCCGCTTTCATTCCGAGGTAACCCGGAAGCGTAAAGAGCATCGCGTTCATTGCCAGCGCGGCGCAAAGTCCCAGGCGGATGATCAGCGCGCGATTGCTGCGCTTCACGCCGCCCACGGGACCGCCGAGATATCCGAACGCCTGAATCTCGCGTGCAAATGCAAGCACGTCGAGTTCGCCGGAACGCCATTTCAAGTTGATGCGTCCGAGCGTCGGATCGACGTGAATTGCAAGCGCACCGGGCTTTTTCTCGAACAGCTTCTCGATGAGCCACACGCAGCCAATACAGGAGATTCCGTGCAAATCGAGCTCCAGTTCGCCTCGTCCGTCGGCGAGCAAATGCTCCAGCCATTCGTAGTCGCGCTGCTGAAACTCGACGGACTTTACGGAGAAGACGCCGCCATCTTGCAACTCGTAGAATTACGAGAGACCGTTCTGTTTGATCAGGCCGTGGACGAACTCACAACCCGCGCAGCAGAAGTCGGGACGCACGCTCGTTGCGCGAAATTCGGTTCCGCAGTGAATGCAAACTTTGGAGCTAGTGGCAGCAATCATGACCTGGAAGCATCGCACGCCACACGAGGAGCGCGGCGGCGGTAAAGGCGAGGGCTTGTTGAAATCTTGGCAGCCACGGAGTCGGGCCGCGTGATTGAAGTTTGAGTAGTCCCGTTTGCAAGAGCGCGTAGAGCGGGATGGTGCCGGCCGCAAAGCTCGCCAGCAGCGCCGCGCCGTTCAGCCACGTACCGGCGAGGATGGCGACGCCAAACATGAGCCAGAGCGGTCCGCAGGGCAGCAACGGAGTGAGCCAGCCGAGTGTCTTGCTCAACTTCACGCGAAACAGAATGCGCGAAACGAAACGCGGCTGCGGGATCTTTTTGTCGAGACCGAAGCCGATGATCACGAGGACGGCAGCGAGCAGCCACGGAACAAAGCGCGCAAAGCTTCCATCCAGCACAGCGCGGACACTCCAGCCCACTCCGCCCAGCAACGCACCCACCGCTGTGTACGAAATCAGCCGCCCGACGTGGTATTGCGCGGGCTTTGCACGGACAGCGCAGGCGAGCGGCCCGCACATCCCTGCGCAGTGCAGGCTCGTGGCGAGTCCTGCAACGAATGCTGCGGTTGGTGTGCTGACGGATGGGATGTCCATTTAGAGTGTGGCACGAACGCCCTCGTGCGGCGGAGACGCTCCTAGATAGTAGCACGCGAGTCCCTTCGCGTTTTCATACCACTCGCGAAGCGACACTTCTTTCTGTATGCCGCTTGCGCGGGTGATGCCGGAACGCGAAGGGACTCGCGTGCTACTTTTCGCAAGCGCAAGGCGCTCGTGCCGCGTTGAAGCATCGACGCTCATCGGCTCTGTGCGATTGGTTTTAGCGGCACATCCGCCTGCTTATGTTTGATGGCGAACACGACAAACGAAATCGTGAGCGCCATGAAGATGGCGTATGCAAATACGATCCAGAGCCACGGGCGTTTTTTCATATCTTGGGTCCAAGGAATGTCATCGTTCGATCGATGCTGGATTTCCGGTCCGCGCTCGAGATGCGCACTTTGAGCGCGATGTCCTTTTTGAAATTCGCTCGCGGAAGCCGCATGATGAGCGTCACGGTCTCGGCGCTCTCGGCAGGGATGGTGTAAGGTTTTTCGATACCGGTGACATCAAAGCCGGCGGGTGGATTGAGCACCTCAATCACGTAGTCGGTTGCCGCACTCCGCTTGTTCATGATTCGGAGCATAAACTGGTTTCGGATCGTCATTTCGTCCGGCCCGTCCAGAAAATACGCGGCGCTGCTGAGGCGATTCATTGAAATGGTCAACGATTGGAACCGGCTCAGCGCCAGACTCAGCGCCCCAACCCCGACGAGAAGCATGACCGTGTAGAAAATGATGCGGGGCCGGATGACCTTACGCGGTTTGCGCTCTAGTCCGTTGAACGAATCGTAGCGGATGAGTCCGGGGTCGCGCCCGACTTTTGCCATGACGCCGTCGCACGCATCAATGCATGCCGCGCAGCCGATACACTCGAGCTGCATCCCTTGGCGGATGTCGATGCCGGTGGGGCAGACTTGCACGCATTTTTTGCAGTCCACGCAGTCGCCCGTGGCCGCGCCCTTTTTCCCGCGGGGTTCGCCGCGCTTTTCGTCGTAGCCGATGACGAGCGTGTTGTCGTCGGTCAGCGCGCCTTGGATGCGACCGTAGGGGCACATGATGATGCAGAACTGTTCGCGAAACCACGCGAAGTCGAACCATAACATCGCGGTCATCGCGAACATGAATACGAACGCTCCCCAATGCTCACGCGGGCTGTGCGTCATCATCTCGTAGAGATGCGGAATGGAGACAAAGTAGCTCAGGAACACATGCGCGACGATGAATGCGAACAGTCCAATCATGAGCCGGCTGCCGCCACGGCGAAGGGTCTTGTTTGCCGACCATGAAGCTTCGTCGAGACTCCGCCGTGCGGGAGCGTCGCCTTCGAAAATGCGCTCGATGCGGCGCACGATGTCGAGGAGCACGGTTTGCGGACACGCCCACCCGCACTACACGCGACCGAGCAATGCCGTGATGTAAAACAGCGAAAATCCAACGCCAGTGATCACGAAGAATCCGAGCCACAAATCCTGGGTCACGAACGTGAGACCGAAGAGATGGAACCGGCGGTTGATCACGTCGAGGAAAACGGCGGGATGGCCGTTGATGGGGATCCATGGCAGGCCGACATACACCGCCATGATGAGCAGCCCCACAATCATCCGGGCCCGTGTGAACCGTCCCTGCACATTCGCCGGATGGATGAACAGGCGGGATCCATCGTCACGGATCGTCGTGACTGAATTGATGCTGGGCTTTGTATGCTCGGCCATTTGAGCTATTGCGGAGCCGGTGCAGGCACAAGCACAGGCGGCGCGCCCGGAATCGTCCAGCCGGCAACTTTCACGATTTCCTCACCCTGTTTGTGATGGCTCATAATGAATGCCGTGACTTGCTTGATCTGCTCCCGCGAGCGTGACGAAGATGGTGAGTGCGAGAACGCTCATGGCTGTCCTCCCACTGCGAATTGCGACGTGTATTTCATTGAACACCTTTTTCGCACAGATTCGCCACAGTTGGCTTCCCGCCAATTGGCGTGAACCGACCACAATTTGCGGTCTTTGCTGCGCGGAGTTCGCGCTTTGCTACTCGTCGGGAGAGGCCCCCGCTTTCAAGGCCACCCCAGTCAGTCGATCTAGCCTTCGGGTCCGCGATTGCGCTATGGCAGATAAGCGGTCACGACGCCGGACGTTTTGTCCGTGAAGGTCGCGAGGATTGCGAAGCCGCCGGCGAAATTCGTCGAGCCGCCCTGGCCGAGCGCGCCGAGGACCGGACCTAGAACGGTGAAGCTCTTCACGGTCTTCGCGCCTGCTGCAAACGGGACGCTTTGGCCGGTGCGGAATGCAAGTTGCAGAGCGCCAGTGGAATCTTCGACCCATAGGCCGAGTCCTTTGGTTGTGCCCTTGTAGGCTGCGACGAATGCGGCCCCTGCGTTGCCGTCGTTGGTCCACGCGAGCGAGTTGAACGTGGTGTATTTTGCGCCGCTGACTCCGACGGCGTCGCCGCCTTCGCGGGCAAGTTCGGCGAGAGTTCCTGCGGGCGAATGACGCCAGATGCCGACATCGTTCGCGGCGGTGACTCCGTCCACTTTGGCTTTGAGCGTTCCGATGAAGCCCACGCGATTGCCATCGCCGCTGACGGGATCGGAGAGCGATTTGAAGAACGGACCGACTGGCGCGCCGGGCGCTGAAGAAACAGCAAGCGGTGTGGACTCCTGGGCGACGCGGCTGATGACTCCTGTCGGACTCACACGAATGACGACTGTATCGCTCGTGCTGGATACGTTGCCCATGAGGGTCGCAAAGACGCTCACGCCTCCGTCGTCTGCAAGGACGGGGAGCGCGAAGGATTTGATCTGGGCTGCTGCGAGCTGCGAGTATGGAAATCCTGTGCGGAGCAGCGCCGTGTGGGTGCCATCACCGTTGAAGCGGACGATGGCGGATTGCGAGTTTGTGAACCCGATTCGGGCCGCGATGGCACCGCTGTTGTTGAAGCTGCGGCGCTGGCCGAGTGTGTTTTTTCCCGAGGGGCCAAAAAGGGCGATCGTTTTTACGTAAAGGTCGCTGCCGCCGATGTTGGCGAGGCGTTTTCCTTCGTGGACTACGGTTTCGATTCCGCCAGCGAGGGACTGTCGCCAGATGCCATAGTCCATTCCTTTTGGACCGCCTTTGAACGAAGCGGAGAAAATGAGGCGTCCATCGTCGGGAAGCGCGATGTCTCCGAACTTCGAGAATGTGGCTGTCGTGATTGGCGCGGCGATATTCTCGAACGACATCGGCGGGACGGTCATTTTCAGACGCGCCACTTCTTCCGCGGAGCCGCCGGATGGGATGACCCAGATGCCGTCTGCTGTTCCCGCCGGCGCTTTGGTGAGGCTGCCTTTGAAGCCGACATCACCGCCTTTATTGACGACTGGCCCGGTTACCTTGGAGTAGGTGAGTGAACCGCCGGGAGCCGTGGTGACGCCGAGCCGAACGAGCGGTTTCGGCGGGTTGCCAAAGAGAAGTGCGTTCTGCGATTTGCGCTCAGGCGTCACGTAACTTCCGACAAACGCCACGCGACCGTCTTCGCTCAATGCGGGCTGGCTGACTTTCGACACGGTGCCGGAGATGTCGCCGGTGAGCGCGACGTTTTTCGCCACGATTCCGAATGCCACCGGCGCGCCGAGGCGGACGGTGACGGTTCCCGATGCGAACAGGCCGCTCGGGTCCTGCACTTCATACGTGAAGCTGTCAGTGGATGAAAATGCCGTGCCGGGCGTGTAGGTGACGGTGTTGCCACTCACAGACACAGTGCCATAGGTCCCGTTCGCAACAGAGCGGAGGCTGAGCGTATCGCCGTCCACATCGGCGTCATTGGCGATGATGTCCGTCGCGACTCCGGTGACGATGGTGTCGGGCACTCCCACAGGCGCGTCGTTCACGTTGCTGACGTTGAGCGTAATCGTGGCTGGCGTGGAATCCGCGAGCCCGTCACGCGACTTGAAGGTGAAGGTATCCGTGCCGAAGAAATTCTGCGCTGGCGTGTAGGTGATATTTGGCGCAGTGCCGCTGAGTGTGCCGTGTGCGGGCGGCGTGACCACAGAGAATGTGAGCGTGTCGCCCGGATTTGGGTCCGTGCCGCCCAGCACGATCGCCTTTCCTGTTTCTTCGACGACCGCGACTGTTTGCGGAGTTGCGACCGGAGGCACGTTCGCTGAGAGCGTGGCGGAATTGCTGGTGGCGGGCGTCGTGCCGTTGGTGACGACAACCTTGTAGTCGCCCGCGCTGAGTCCCGTGACCGGGTCGATGGTGAGCGTGGATGCGGTCTCTCCGTTGAGAAGTGTGGCTCCTTTATACCATTGATAGCTGTATGCGCCGGGGATGACCGTGGAGACTGTAAATGTGGCGACGCTTCCGACATTAATGCGCTGCGGAGCAGGGTGCGACGCGATGGTCGGTGCTGGAAGATTCGTGGTAAATGTGAGAGTGCCGCCGCTTATCGCGAAGTTGCCGGTAAGCTCGGGGTGCCCGGGTCGGAGATTGGAATAACCGAAATCACCCACGTTGAAATTCGTGCTTCCGAAATTGGCGAGCGTGTAGGTTCGTGCACCTTCAGCAACGCCGTTAAATTCGAAATTATACTTATAACCGAGAGGGCCGTGCGGGTCTTTCTGGAGTTTGCCAGCAGCCAACGCAATCCGATCGGACTGGTTTCCGGTGCCGAGGTCCATCGCGACGGTACCGGTACGCCAATAGAGTCCGGCGGCGTTCAGCGTGCCGAGTCCGTCGCTGCCGGGCTCGACCGTTCCTCCATCGAGAAGGATGGTGCCCACGGTGCCGCTGCCGGCGATGGTGGCGGATGGGCCGACGATTGCCGTCGGGCTGCTGGCGATACTGCCGGTGACGAGCAACCGGCCTTCCATGACTTGTGTGTTGCCTAAGTAGGTGCTCGTGTTGGTGAGTTCGAGGGTGCCAGCGCCCGATTTTAGCAGGTCGTTTTGCGAAGAGCCGGAAATGATGCCGGAGACCCGCGCGAAGTCTGCCTGGCTGTTGGAGTTTTCCAACACATGAATGTCACGGGCGTTGTAGTTCGGCACACTGTTGTCGAAAGGAGTGAGGTTGAGCGCATTCGTGAAGTCCACCATGGCGTTTGCCGTAGGCGAATTCAGAACCAATGAATGGCCGGAGCGGACAAATCCGAGGTCTTCCCAATAGATGAGGCTGTTGCTGTTCAGCGTGACCAATGCATTCGAGCCGAATGCGGAGAACCCGCCGCTGCCTCGATCTTCGCTATCAGCGGCACCGGTCGCGGTGATGCCGCTCCAGTTGACCTTTCCGATACCTGTTCCGATGGTCCGCCCAAACGTGCCGCCTTGAATCTCCAGAACACCGCCGCGGAGCCGCACCTCGCCACCTGGCAGGCTGCTGCCCGGTGTTGCGCGAAGCGTGCCCGAATTGATCGCCGTGATTTCCGGGAGGGCTACGTTGGCTGCATTGGAAAGTGTAAGCAGACCCAGGCCGGATTTCACGATAGCCCTCGAACTTCCGACCACGCTGGCTTCGATATTGAGTGTCGCCTTGTCCACATGGATAAACCGTGTGGAGGTCCCGGCGAGTGCGCCTGAACCGGTGGCGCGAATGGTGTAATCATTCGTTCCGGCGAGAAGGATGGCCGGAGTGGCGAGATTCGCCGAGCCGGAAAGGTTGAGCGATTGCCCGGACCCAGCCGGCGCGATTTTGACGGAGTTCACCTCGAACGGAGTCGTCCCGCTGATGGATTTGCTACTCGTCAGGATCGCATTATCCGTGGCGCTCGCGCTGTCCCACGGCACCGTAGTCGCGGGTGCAACACCATCCGCAGTGTGTGTCGCAAAATCCACGGTGTTGACCGTGTTCAAAGTCGCAGGCGAATTCACGGTAGCCCAGCCCACCGAAGATGAGCCTCCTACATTGGTCACATTCAGGAGCCCATTCAGAAGAGGAACAGTGAAGGCTCCGTCGGTAAGGTTGATACGAGGCGCATTCCCGGGTTGCCCCAGCGGAAGGAACTGCGGCGTCGCGCTGTCGTCGGTCGCCGAGAAATTGACCGTGGCAAACTGCGAGAGCGTCACTTGGTCGCGCGAGTAGTTCTGAAATGTCAATGATGTCTCGGCTGCGGCTCCTGCACGGTGAATGAGCTCGATATTCAGATGACCGGCACGAGGATTCGATGCAGGCTGATTCTGGGCATTCAGACCGGACGCACCAATCTGGAGACGTCCCGTAGTCTCGATGGTCCCCGCTGCATTTCCCGCAAGAATAAAAGTGCCTCCGCCAATTGGTTGAAGCGTCGTGCTGGCTCCCGCAATTACGCCGCCTTCACGCAGGCGGTTGTCGTTGTTTGCATCCTCGTTTTCCAACCGGAATGTGCCGCCATTAAGGATGATGGAGCCTTGCGTTTGGTTGCCCAACGACGCGTTGCCCGCGAGGACCAATGTCGCACCGCGTCCAACGATCACGTCTTCATCGATATTGAGGGTTCCTGAGAGCGTCTGCGTGGCTGTGCCCCGGACGATCAGCTCGCCCTTGCTGCTGCCCCCGAGCGGCGGGGCGAGCGTAAAAATGCCTTTGTACTCACCATCCGAAAGCGCCGTAATCACGATACTCTCACTGTCCGAATTTGCCGGACTAGTCACCAGAATCACCGTCTTAAAACTCCCGGACTCCCCATTCACCGTGCCGCACCGAATCTCGCTATTGCACTCAAACGACGAGCTTACCGTATTCAGAAATACAGGGTTTGCACGAACCGCTGTGCGCCCGGATTGCTCATTGTTGTTAAAGCGGACGGTTCCCGCGTTGATTTGGACGGTTCCGACCCACGTGTTATCCGAAGGCAGGGGGTTACCGTTAAAGACTAACGAGCCAAACCGAAATATCGAAGTCCCGTTCTTTACGATATTCGCAATACCCGAAATTTTCGCGTTTGCCGTGGCAAGACCCTGTCCGTCACCGTTGACGGTGAAAGTGCCCTCAAGGTTCAGCGGGGTGTTAAGCGCCACACCGCCGCTGCTGTTCTGGGTGAGTTGCGGCGTAGCTCCGACGAACGCCAGCGGGTTACCGCTAATCAGACTAAACGTGCCGACCGGTCCAGCAACATTTAAGACCATTCGATTCAACAAAAACGGACTCGCAGTAATGGTGTTCGTAGAAGAAAATGCGGGCGATGAAGTTCCATTAAATGTAAGAACGTCCGTGGAATCCAAACCAGTCGGAGCAGCGTTGCCCTGCCATGCCGGAGCCGTAATCCAAGAGTTGCTCGACCCGGTCCACACGAAAGGTGCCGCCTCCACTTCCGAGCTGGTAAAAGCCGCAAGGGCTGAGACGGATGTGGCGAGAATGAGGCGTCGAAGGGTAGAATGAGTGCGCATTAGTCTGATAAAAATGTAAGCAATGGTAATTTATGACGGTTTAGTTGTCGAGAGGGACTTGCCACAAATTTGTGACATTCCATTTACAGGATAGAGCCGGAAGCTATTTCCGCGTCGGAAACTGCGCGCCCGTCGCCTTTAGCCAACCGTCGAGCTTTCCGCGGAGTTCTTTCCCTTTCTCGGCGTTTTTGCCCGTCAGGTCGTCTTTTTCCTCTGGATCTGCGGCGAGGTTATAGAGTTCGTCTCTTTCGTCCTCGTAGAAATGCACCAGCCGAAAGTCGCCCTCCCGAATCGCAGAGTAAGGCGTCGCGCCGCCGGGATGATAGTGTGGGTAATGCCAGAAAACGGGCCGCGGCACGATGTTCCCTCCGCCGAGCACCGGAATCAGCGAGACACCATCGAACGCCCGCTTTTCCAGCCCCGCCGCTTCCGCGAGGGTCGCCGGAATATCCGGAGTGATTGCCGGGATGTCCGTCTCGGTGCCCGCTTTGGTCTTCCCCGGCCAATACACGATGAGCGGCACACGCACGCCGCCTTCATACGCGCTCCCCTTCCCGGCCCGCACGCCGAGATTGTCGGTCACTTTGCCGAGCTCCAGCCCGCCGTTATCGCCCGTGAAAATGAGCACCGTATTTTCCGAAAGCCCGAGCTTGGCGAGTTCCGCACGGATGCGCCCGACGCTATCGTCCACCGCCTTGATCATCGCCGCGTAGGCTGGCTTTCCCTGCGGGTTCGCCTTTTCGGCAAACCGGGCGATGTCCTCCTTTTTCCCGCCCAGCGGCGTGTGGACGGCAAAATGCGGGAGATACACAAAAAACGGTTTCTCCTTATTCGCCGTGATAAAGCGCACCGCCTGCTCCGTGCATCGAGCCGTGAGTTCCTCGCCGACGGGACCATCGGCGAGATTCGGGTTTTTATAAGGCGACAGATACGAATCCGGCTGGCCTTTGTGATTGTCGGCAATCCCCACATCGAACCCGTGCGCCGTCGGCCCGCCCGGCGAAAGGTGCCATTTCCCGATGGCACAAGTCGCGTAACCCTTCTCTCGAAGCCCGCCTGCAATCGTCCACTCGCTCTCCGGCAATGCTTTGTCCCAATCCGGGATCTGCAAGGGAGCATCCGGTCGCACGTGCCCCGCGATCCAGTCCGTGATGTGCAAACGGGCCGGATATTTCCCCGTGAGCATCGCCGCGCGAGTCGGCGAACAAACAGTACACGCGCTATACGCCGTGCGAAAACGCAGGCCGTCCTTTGCGAGCTGATCGATGTGCGGAGTCTCGTAATACTTCGAGCCGTAGCAGCCCACATCCGTCGCCCCGAGGTCGTCGATCAAAAAGACGACAAAATTCGGTTTTTCGGCAGCCCAGGCAAATGAAACGAGTGTCAGGAGAGCGATGAAGATACGCACAGCCGAAGCGATTCCAGATTCCGCGCGTGGCGGAAAGCGCAAACTCACACACTCCCGTCCCGCGCCAATCGCGAGCTACGCCCGACGGCGGCGCCGCATCATTGCCGCGCCCATGTCAAAGTACTGCGCTGAATTAGACGCCGCGGAAACTTGCTCATGCCCGCCAAAGCTGGAGAATGTCTCGAACAGCGTGCCTCACATCCTAGATCACAGTGCCAATGACGCCGCCGCTGAAATTATAGAGCGACAGCGTGCTGCGTAGTGCGCCCACACCACCGGCCACGCCCGCCGTCAGGAACTGTGTGCTGTTGTTTGCCGTGAGCGAGATCAGCGCGGTGGATTGCAGGGAGGAGCTGAAGTAATCCTTCGTGAAATTGTTGGCTCCGAGCGCCAGCGGATTGGATTCGCTGAGCGGGACGATGACGCCCGTCGCAAGCGAGAAATCGACGTTGTCCGCGATGATGGGTAGCGGTGTGGCTGTGGCGATGGAATGTCCGATTCCTTCCGCGATTAACCTAGAAACGTGAATGGCTATCCACGGAAGACACGGAAGTTCACGGGCACGGTCCAATGGGATTTGCGGTGGCTTAAAAACGCTCGAACTCCAGCACTACGCGACCGCCGACGGTGCTTCCGGGGAAGAAACCCCATGCGGTGTCGCTTTTCGGGAGGTAGATGCCGTTGCCGGATGCGGCCCGCTGGGTGGGGTCTTTCACTTTGAAGGTGAAGGCCCCTGCGCGTGCGTTCGCTTTCCAGAATGGGACGAGCGGCGTGAGTGTCGGCTTGCCGATGGTGATCGTGGTGGCCGCTGAGCTGCCGGCGATGTCGCCGCCCGAGAGCGTGAGAGTTCCGGGTCCGTCGGCAGGCAACTCGCCGGGCATGTAGATGCAGCCGTTTGCGGTGAGTGCGGTGTCCACGCCCGCACTGTGGATGCCCGCGCGCTGCGCGGCCATTGTCCATTGGAGCTCGCCAGTAACGTCGGTTTTCAGCAGGTCGGATTGCACGAGTTCGCCGGCGATTATCGCCTTTGGATTGGTCTTCGCGACAACGGCGTAGAGCGGGAAATCACCGTTGTCGGCGAGCAGGGATTTTGCGGTGAATTTCCGTCCATCTGGAAGGCGACCCACGATGGAGACAGCACCGTTTGTTTTCACCGACGCAGTCGCGAAACTGCCTCCAGGAATCGCCGCGTCAATCGCCGCGAGGGCGACGTTATACTGCGATTTTGCGGCATCGGGATTGCCAAGTCGGAGCACGCCCGTGACCGCATTAGTCGCGGCGAGTGAGACCGAAAGTTGGCCGTTCGTTTCCTCGGTGATTGTGAGTGTGCCGAGCGCGTTGCTGACTGTGGCTGTGCCGTCAGTGAGGCGAAATGCGACGCCTTTTCCCGCAGTGCCGACGCGGAGATTTCCGGTGAATGCGCCGCGCGCACTCCGGCTGGCCGCCATGCTGCCAGCGATATTCCCGGCTCCGTCATACAGCAGTCCTTCCCATTTGCTCGCAGGGTCGAGCACCTCGCGTCCGATGACGTTAACCGAAGCGTTGCCCGTCGTCGTCCCATCGGAAACGGTGTAGCCGACGACGCCGGTAAAGCCGTCCGGAATAATGAGCGCGCGTCCGTCGATGACGATGCGCGGGTCGCTCACGCTGACGATGCTCAGCACACCGCCTGCGCTCAGGTCATTTGCCAGCGGGTAAACGCGCGTCGTCCCACCAGTGACGGTCACTGCGTCGTCCAGCCCGATGGATGCAGCGTCTCGGACAAACGCGGTGAGCTTGATCGTAAACGGGGCCTCGTCGGTGTCGTTGTTTGGAATACTGAGTGTGGCACTTTTCGCCCCGGCGATTGCGGACGAAAAGCGGACGGTGAACGACGTGCTCCCCGTGAGTGCTGAGACCGGCGCAGTAGGGCTCGCAAAGACCTGAAAGTCGGCTGCATTCGTTCCGCTGAACGTGATGCCGAGGCCGGTGAGTGCCGCGTTGCCGAGATTGCGAATCGTGAAAACGAGGTCCGCGCTTGCACCCACTGGGACGCTCCCGAAGCTCTGCGTGCTCTCGCTCACGATGTTCGTGAGGGCTGGCCGCTCGACGGCGATTTCAGACCCCGCGACAGCGTTTGCCACGGCGAGGTCGGCCATGAGAATGCCATTGCCGCTATTCACTTCGAACCCAGCCGCTTCGATATCGAGGCAGCTCGATTCCAAAATAGCGCGCACCTGTAAATTCGTGAGGCTCGGATTCCGGCTCCAGACCAATGCGGCGATGCCTGCTGCGGCGGGCGCGGCTGCGCTGGTGCCGTAAAATTGTTCAAAGCCGACCACTGACGTTTTCCCGCCGTCGCCCGCAGTGAGAGCGGGGGTCTGCAAAGTAATGCCGCCGCTCGCGAGGAAATTGCCCGGCGTGATTGGCGTTCCGTCCGGGCGGTAGAACATTTTATGTGGCCCATCCGAGGACGATTTCTCGTTGAGCGATGCGGTCGTGAACGGACCGGGCGCAGCGAGCGATGCGTCCGACGATGCCACGCAGAGCGAGTTCGCAGTCGCCGCGTGTCCTATGGTCTGCCCGGCAGTCGCGATCTCCAGCTTACTCGCGTAACCGATCACCCGGAGGTAGCGAGGCTGCGCGGCAGCGGATTTGAAAATAACGATTCGCTCCCCAGCGCGGACGTTGTCCACGACTTCGATAGGCGCTTGCGTCCCGTCCTGTGTGTCGGTGGACGACGCGACGACGCGAGTGCCCGCTGCGTTCAAGATGTAAAGATCGTAGTCGTTGGACGAGCTGCGGTACTCGTCGCTCCATTGGAGGACGACGGGCGATTTACCGTCCTTGAGGCGATTGAAAGTCTGCGTACCAAAGCTATGGACGCTCCCGGCTGGCAGCGGCGCAGTCGCGGCTCCACCGTCGGCAAAGTCGCCTTCCCATGTGGACGAGGTGCCGTTCTTCAGATTGCCCTCATTGCCAGACGACGAAAGATAGAGCGCCCCGTCCTCCACCACTTCATTGACGGCCTGCCCGATTTCGTCGTCCTGAAATTGCCACTCATCGCTGGAGTACGATATATCATCCACAATGATCTGGCACCCCGCCGCCCGCAGGAGCGTGATGGATTCCGCGAAGCCCGCTTTTCCGGGAGCTGCTGCGGCGAAAAAAAGCTGCGCGCCGGGTGCGATGTCGTGGACGATTTCGCTCATCGCCGTGCCTTCTCCGGTATTGCCATCGCCGATGCCGCTCCGTCCAGGCAGGATGGTGAACGACGCAGGCAATTCGCCTTTAGCGAGCGAATCGAGATAGTGATCCGCGCTGTCGGAAATGACGCCGACTTTTATCCCGGCCCCATTGACGCCAAAGCCTGCCCGCGTGGTTGGTGCCTTGTGCGCCGGGTCCGCTTCGTTGATGACGCGCGCCGCGTGCGACGTCGCCTTTGCGCCCTTCGCGATGCGCTTCACGTCGGCGCGTCCGGCGATTGCGGAGAGCTGCACCGGCGGCAAGTACGCGCGCACCGAGTTCCACCGGGCGGATTCGTAAATTACCGTGCCCCCCACGTTCTCAATCGCTTTTCTCAATGCAGCGCCCGGGGCGGCTGTGATGTCCACCGTCACGCGCCCGTCTTTCTCCAGTTCGACGCGCGATGTGAGGTCCGGCACTCCCTCCACGGCAAGCAGCCCGCTGGCTTCTCTGGATAAATACCGGAGCGAAGTGGCGAGCTTGCGCTGCGAGGAAGAGCGCGCCGCCTTGTCTGCCTGAATTGCGTGGACCTGGGCCCGCACGGCGTCGGGTAAATCTTGCGCAAAGGCCAGCCCGGTAAAGGCGACGGCGATAGTGGTGGTGAGCAGGTGCTTTTTCATGATGCGTGCAGAGTGTAAGTTGATTTCCGGCGGGGAAGCGACGCTCTTTTTCCCTCCTGGACTTTGGGGCAATGACGCGAAACTTACGCCTGCCGACGGCGACGCAGCATCATCCCCGCGCCTACGATGAGCAGGCCAAAGGTGCCGGGCTCGGGCACCGCGTTTGTGAAGCCGGTGCCGGTAACAAAATACGCGCCCATGTCGAAATACTGCGCGGCGTTGAAGTCGGCGGAGATTTGCTCGTGCCCGCTAAAGCTGGCGATTTCCGCGTAGTAAGTGCCGGCGCTCAACGTCCCGGTGAACGTCTCGAACAGCGTGCTCGCATCTTCCAGCGCGGTGCCGATGACACTGCCGCCGAAATTGTAGATCGAAAGTGTGCTGCGCAGCGTCCCCACGCCGTCAGCCACGCCAGGGGTGAGGAATTGCGTGCCGTCGTTTGCGGTGAGGGAGATCAGCGCGGTCGATTGCAATGTGAAGGTGAAGTAATCCTTCGTGTAATTGTTCGCGCCGAGCGCCAGCGGGTTCGATTCGCTCAGCGGCACAATCACGCCCGTCGCTATGTTGAAATCCACATTATCCCCAATGATCGGGAGCGGCGTGTCCGTGGCGAGCGAGTGCCCGATGCCGTCGTTGATCAAATGCAGGTTGGCAGCCCCATTCCCCACGGCGGCTGTGTTGACCGCGAGCATCCGCTTCACATCATTCACCACCGTTTGCCCGTCCTGGCTGGTGTCACCGACGCGCCACGCGACGCGGTGGCGGTCCGACGCGTTGCCGATGATGGCCACAACAGGCGAGATTTAGGCGAGATTCCTGGCATATTTCGTTACCTTCCCCTTACCCATCGGGAAAAAGCCACGAGCATGCTACCAAACCTCGGCCCTAGCAAATGTGAGAATCACTTTCTACCGAGGCACCCGAAGTGTATAAACCTAAATGCGTGATTGGAGCCCGCGAAAAGCGCGAAAAGACGCTTAAATAAAAGGTTTTCGAGGAAATGAGCGTTCACCCTCCGGGTGAGGCGGTGCTTTTTCGTAAGAGTATGATTTCGCGCCTTTTCGCGCCTTTCGCGGGCCATCC
>JAYSTZ010000679.1:0-2809 GCA_043719365.1 Verrucomicrobiaceae bacterium
CACGGCGATGGTGGGAGCAAATTTCAACTACACGATCTCCGCGGCGAACAGCGGCCTTGCGAGTGCGAGCGGAGTGGCTGTGAACTTCACGATTCCTGCGGGCTTGAGCTTTGTATCGGCATCCGGAACGGGCGGCTTCACCGGAACGAACAACTCGGGCGTCGTCAATTTCACCGGCGGGGCAATCAATTCCGCCAGTGCGGAAACGCTGACGGTGACGGTCACAACGGCCGTGAGCGGAAGTTATTCGGCTGCAGCGGGTGCTGCGATCATCGACCCGGCAGGCGCGATTGCCGAGAGCAACGAAGCGAATAATTCATCCACCGCTGCCGCAACGACGGCGGTGCTGGAAGCTCCGGCAATCACCACCCAGCCGACGGCGTCGCAGACTATCGCGAGTGGTGGGAGCGTTACTTTGACGGTCGCGGCGAGCGGATTCCTCGCTCCGACTTTCCAATGGTATGAGGGAAATAGTGGCGTCACGACGGCACCGATTTCGGGCGCTACTTCGTCGTCATTTACGACACCGGCGCTGATGGCAACGAAGAGCTACTGGGCCCGCGCAACGAATGCTACGGGGACAGCGGACAGCAATACCGCGTTGGTCAACGTCTCTTCTGCGGATGCGAATCTCTCGGCTTTAACGCTGAGTGCAGGACCGCTCACGCCGGCTTTCGCCGGTGCGACGACGAGCTACGCCGCGAGTGTTCCCAACGCGACGATGATGCTGACGGTGACGCCCACGACTTCCGACACGATGGCCACAGTGACGGTGAATGGAACGGCTGTTGTCTCCGGGGCGGCTAGCGCAAACATCGCGCTGAATCCAGGGCCGAATGTCATCTCCGTGATCGTGACCGCGCAGGACATGCTCTCGACGAAGACCTACACGGTGACGGTGACGCGGCTGAGCAATAACGCCGACCTGAGCAATCTCGCGATCAGCGCGGGGACTCTCGCTCCACTATTTGACTCGGGAACCATCACCTACTCGTCGAGCGTTTCAAATGCGACAACGAGCGTCATGATTACACCGACTGTTTCCAGTCCGGCAGCGACGGTGACTGTTAATGGAAACGCCGTCGTTTCCGGCAACGCAGGCACAGTGAACTTGAACGTCGGACCCAACAATGTGGCGGTCGTCGTAACTGCCGAGGACATGACGATGAAGACTTACACAGTCGTCGTCACTCGTGCTACAAGTTCCGACGCGAACCTCTCCGCTTTTGTTCTAAGCAGCGGCGCGATTTCTCCGGCATTTGCTCCTGCGACAACAAGCTACGTGAAAGTCGTGCCGAATGCGACGGCAAGCCTTACAGTCACTCCGACGGTGGCGGAGCCAAACGCGACAATCACGGTCAACGGCGTGGCGGTCGTTTCGGGAAGCACGAGCGCCTCGGTCAATCTTGTTGAGGGAATCAACACAATCACAACCGTCGTGACGGCTCAGGACGCCACGACGACGAAGACCTACACGGCGAAGGTCATCCGCCAGTCGAATGCGGTCCTTGCTCCCGGTTCGATTGCATTCACAGGCTTCAACGCGGACGGCGACGACAATCTCGCTTTCGCTGCGCTGGTGGATGTTCCGGTGAACACGGTCATCTTTTTCACCGACGACGAGTGGAATGGCACCGACTGGGCGGACGCGAATGAGTCTGCATTTGCATGGGTCGCTTCGAGCAACATTCCCGCTGGAACGATCATTGCGATGGACTTGCTGAACAACATCCACTCGACCGTTCTGCCAGCGACATCAAACTTCGGAACGATCATCGCGATTCCGGATGCGACGAATAATCCCGGTGTCAGTGCGAGCGATGAAATCATCTTCGCCTTCCAGGGCACCGGCGCACTGAACGCAAACGGCAACGAAACCCCAACGGCCTTCCTCGCGGCAATCGCCAATGAAACCGGCGAAACTCCGCCGGTCGGCGCAGGCTACTCGCTCGATTACACAGGGCTCTCCGAGGCAGCCGGCACCGCGATCATCTTTACTGAAGACGACGACGGGATGCGCTACAAAGGCCCTCGCAACGGGAAGCTGAATTTCTCCGATTACCTCACAGACATCGCGGACCGCGTGAACAATTGGGAAACGGTCCTCGGCGGAGACGGCACCACGTATGTTCCGTTCAGCCCCGCACCATTCACAGCGGGTCCGACGGTCATCATCACCATCAACGATGTGACTGTGAGCGAGGGGAACTCGGGCACGACGAATTTGACGTTCACCGTCACACGCGGAAATGCGACCGGCGCATTCACCGTGGATTACGCAACGGCGGACAGCACCGCGACCGCCGCTGACAACGACTACCTTGCAGCGACAGGCACCGTATCGTTCACGGTTGGCGGCCCGCTCACACAGCAATTCACCGTCGCCGTGAATGGCGACGCGCTGGTGGAACTGAACGAGCGGTTGTTCGTCAATCTGAGCAACGTCGTGAACACCGTGGGCAACGCGGTAATCTCCGATGCGCAGGGAATCGGTACGATTCGCACGGACGATCCGGTCGCGCCGAGCATCACGACGCAACCTGCGAGCCAGTCCATCGCGACTGGAACGCAAGCGTTCCTCTCGGTCGTAGTCGAAGGATTTCCAGCACCGACTTTCCAATGGTATGCGGGCCTGACGGGCGATGTGACGAATCCGATTTCGGGTGCAACGCTCGCGGGCTTCACGACACCAGCATTGCTCGTGGATTCGAACTTCTGGGTGCGCGTAACGAACACCGAGGGCTTCGTGGACAGCAGCACGGCGGCCATCACCGTCGCACTCGGCGCACCGCTCGGAAGCGCAAATGTG
>JAYSTZ010000680.1:0-6519 GCA_043719365.1 Verrucomicrobiaceae bacterium
CCTCCGACAAGTCCTGCACGCGGAGCAAACGGAACGATTTGACCGCTGGCTGAAAACCGCCCGCGAGCGCTGGAGCGCGACTACTTTGGATTCCACAAAAGAGGCAGCGGTGGCGATCGAACGCTGATTGAATCACCAATCGAGCCCGAGCTCTGCGAGTTCGCGGCGGAGGATTTGCAGGTCGTGGAGATGGACCCAGCCGCTGCTGATGGCTGCGGCGAGAAGGTGGCCGTCGGGGCTGAAATCAAGCGCGACGGTGGAGCCTTCGGCGGGGGCTTGCAGGGTCGCGATTTCGGACCAGTCGGTGGTTCGGAGGAGGGTGATGCCGATGCGATTGGGCTGGATGGCGAGGAGCTTGCCGTCCGCAGTCCAGGCTGCGTGGCCGAAGAATCCGGCGGAATCGCGCGGCCAGCTCTTGGTGATCCGCCAGGAGGAGGTGTCCCAGAGTTCGGTTTTGGTCCCGCCGGAGACGACGAGCCATCGGCCATCCGGGCTGAAGCGGAGCGTTGCGGACTGCTTTCCTGTGGCGACTTCGGTTCCACTCACGGTGTCCCAAACATGCCAGGCGATGCCTTGAAATGCCGACATCGCGGCCCATCGTCCGTCGGGGCTGATCGCGCTTTGGAGGCTCGAAATGAAAAGGCCGATCGCCGGGAGTTCGTGTGTGCGGAGGAGCGTTCCGTCGCGGTGAATCATTGCGCGTGCAACCTTCGCGCCGTCGCCTTGCTGCGCGACGATGCGAGTGCGGGCGTCGCGACTCCATGATTCGGAATCGATGTTCGGGGCGGGGGATTCGAGCGATTTCACGGAGGCCCAATCCGGGGCGAATTCGGCGGACGGCTGGTATCCAACAGTATGCATGTTCTTTCCATCGGGAGACCACAGAATCGACGTGGTCATCTTTGTCGGAAAGGTCTTCGACGGGTGTGGTTCAGACGGGAGCGGGATTGGCCAGGATGCGATATTCTGCGGGTCTGCGGTGATGAGGCTTTTGCCGTCGGGCGAAAACGAAACCGGCCCCGCGCCCCGGGCGACGGGCAAAATGGAAATGGCGCGAGAACGATGGAAATTGCAGAGCCATGCGCCTGTTCCGCCCCAGCTTTGGATAGCGAAACGCCCGCTCGATATGTTCCCGGAAAAAAGTTCACCAGCCACGGTGGCGATAGCGACGGGCCGCCCGGTCAGGGTCTCGCAAAGGCGGGTCTGCCCCGCATAACCGCTGTTGATGAAATACGCACGACTCCCCGCAAAGCCCACACCACGCGCGTCTGCGCGGTGACGGGCGAGCGATGCGCCGCTTGAGGCGTCGAAGACCTCGATGATTCCGCGCTCCGCAGCGAGCAGGAGCCAGCCACCGTCCGGGCTCCAGTCCCAAGTATAGATGGGGAAGTCCGTGGAGATTTCGCAAACCGTTGCACCACTCTCCGCGCTGATGACGACAGCGTGCTGCGGGCGGTCGCCGAGGACAAGAAGCCGGTCGTCCGGGCTGAGTCGCCAGCTCCCAACGGGCGGTGCAGGGAGCTTCAAAACGCGCGATTCCCCGCCATCAAGCGGGGCAAAGGTCAGCGCGCCGGCAGTCTCGGGCCAGACGATGAAACTTGCATCCGCAGTGAACTGGGCATACCGGTGAAATGGCGTATCGGATGGAGTCTCCTTGCCACTCCACGAGCGGCGCATCGCGGGGAGTTCCCAGACTTCGAATTGCCCGTTCTCGCCGTAGAGGAGCAGGCGCTTTCCATCCCGGCTGAACTGCGCCTGCCACGATCCGCCGCCGACGATGGAACCCGAAAGAGTGCCAATCAATGTGCTATCCCAACTACGAATAACGTAAGGCCCGCCGGCGGGGCCTTCCACGCCAAGGGTGCGCGCGGGGTCGGCGAAAAAGGACACGTTTTTCTCCGTGGCGAACGATGGTCCGAACTCGATGTCAGGTCGCAGCAGCGTATTGATCGCCGCGCTGCGAAGCTCCGGCGTCACGCGGATTCGCGCCGCTTCCTTTGCCGCCGCGAGTGCCTTTGCGCGACTGCCCGCCTCCGTGTCGAACGCGCCTGAGCGAGCGCGCTCCATGCGTGAACTCCAAAGCGCATCGCGAGTTTCCGCCGCCATGGTCGCCTCCCGTCGCGCCGTCCGCTGGCTCCACCAAGTGACTCCTGCGGCCACGATTCCGAGCCCTGCGAGCAGCACTGCTGCTGCGCGCAAAAGCCGCAATCGTTTGCGCAACAGTCGGAGCTCACGGACAGATTTCCCCCCACTCACGAGCGCAAGGTCTGCGAGCATTTCTCGCGCGTCGCGATAGCGTGCCGACGGAGAGTGCTCGCAAGCCCGGATGATCACGTCGAGCAACTCCACCGCGGTCGCATCGCGTCCCGCGAGGCCCGGTGGCAGTCTTGGGAATTCGCGCCAGTCCAGCCCCGTGAGCATTTCGTAGAGCACGACGCCGAGTGCATACACATCGCCCTGCGGAGTGCCCGGCCCTTCCGGAGCAATGTAGCCTTCCGTGCCGACAAAGCTGCGCGATTCTCCCTGCGCTACGACGAGCCCAATGTCTGCGAGCTTCGCCGCTCCATCCACAAAAATGATGTTCGATGGCTTGATGTCGCGATGCACCAGTCCCGCGCGGTGCAGCACGTCCAGCGCAGTGGCGAGTGAGAGCGCGATGCTCGTGGAATCCACTGCCGGCAACGCGCCCTTTTTGAGATTGGCGCGAAGACTTCGCGGCGCGTAATCGGCGGAAGGATCGTCTGCATCCGCCAGTTCCATCACGTAGTAAAAATACCCCGCCTCCTCGTTGCGCCCGACGTGCAGGACATTCACCAGACCGTGCGCCTGCCTGCTCAGCGGTTCGTAGCGGCGGATGCCGGCAAACTCGCGTTCGTATGGTCGCGAATCCGAGAAGGCCTCACGCCGGACGATTTTCACAGCGCGCCCCACGCCCATGACGTTGCGCGCCAGCCAGACTTCGCCGTATGCGCCGCGCCCAATGAGGCTCAGTAATTCGTGATCGGGAATCGCAATGCTCACGGTGATTCCTCCATGCGGCGCAACTCCGCCGCGACGAGTTTTTGCACACGATGCTTCGTCACGTAAATCATCGCGAGCCCGACGCCGAGCGTCTTCTTGATCTCTGCAATCGACGCCTCGCGCAGCACCGCCATCTCAAAGATCATATAGTGCCGCAGTTTCACCTTCCCACGCACTCGGCGCAGCGCCACTTCCAGCAATTGCTTCTTCCATTCACTATCCCAGTTTTTTTCAAAATCCTCTGTCACCGGCTCTGCAAAATCCACCTGGTCCTCGATTGCCACAGTCATCTTTCGAGCCTCCACACCGCGCCGCCAAAAGTCCGCGATGCGCCGATGCACGATGCGCATGAGAAACCCGCGAAACGATCCCTTCGCCCGATCGTAGCGAAAATCCGGCATCTCATTCGCGACCGACACCATCACATCCTGCACGAGTTCATGTGCATCTTCCTCGCGCATCCCGCTGCGCTTCGCGACGGAATAAATGAGCTGCCAATACGTGTCGAAAAACTCCCGCCATCCGGCCCGATCTCCCCAATCCTTCAGCCGCGTGAGCAGGCTGCGGCGGGTGGCCATCGAGTCTTGGTTAGTGGTGTGAGTATCCATCGCAACCGCCATTCGTGGCGGGCGGGTCATTTGTTACGAAAATCGGCTGCCCGATGCAAATAGGCGAAAGTTTTTTGTAAGAACGCCCGGCGAGCCCCCGATTGGCGGTCTGTATGAAATCCAATATCCTCATTACCCTTGCCGCACTAGCGGCACTCACAGCCTCATCCGCCGCCGAGACCACGCCGATCAATTGGGCGGGGAGTATCAATCCTGGTTCGCCAAACGCGCTCGGTGCGCCGGACGGAATCATCACTCCGATCGGGGATGCCGTTCAGCGGAAACTCGACAACTTTCTCTCCACGCCAACGCTTTCTTATGTGAACCTGAGCATCCTGCTTGGCGTCAGCCCGGCTCTTCTGGCGCAGGCCGATGTTATTGCGTTTGAGGGAAACGGAGGCGCAGCACCGGCTCCGAATTTTGGATGGGAAAGCACGCGGTTCACACTCGGCGATGGGGCGAATCTGTTCGTCATCGATCACGATGAAACGCTGACGAGCCTGGCTCCGGGCGTGTTGGCTACGGGCCATATCAGCTTCGCGAATTACTCAGCGTTTTTTCCCGCTGCGGCGAATGGCACGGATGCGATCTACTCATTCATTTTGCTGGATGCCCCGACGAACATCAACGTTGCGTCCCCGTTGTTCAGTGTGGATATCAAAAATGGCGCAAACATCGCACCATTGATGGGCCACGGCGAAGGCACGCCGGACCCGGACGCAGTTGGCGTCATCAACATTCCTGAACCCATGTCCGGGCTGCTCGCACTGTTGGGTGGGGGGCTTTGTCTGCGCCGTCGCACAAACCGCAACGCTTAGTCAACTCACGCCATGAAACTCATCACCACCATCCTCTCCCTCATTACCACCACAGCTTTTGCTCAAGGACCGCTCACGCCTCCCGGAGCGCCTGCGCCGACGATGAAGACGCTGGATGAAATCCACGCGAAGGTCGCCGATGCCGGCGAAAAGCGAACGCCGATTTCGTCGCTGCCTTTTACGATCAACCAGCCTGGCTCCTACTACCTGGCGAACAATCTCTCTACCGCGCTCGCGGTCGATGGGATTTCGATTGATGCGAAGAATGTGACGATTGATCTGAACGGATTCCGCATGACCGGAAACGGCAGCGGGAAAGCGGCGATCAACATTACCAACGCGAACGTCACCACCGAGACGCTGGTGGTGAAGAACGGGACGATGACCGGTTGGCAGACTGCAATTGACGGCAATTCGGCGAGCATCATCGCGGGGAGCATCGAAGGCGTGTCTATCCGGGATGGGAACGGGATTCAGCTTGGCTTCGCGAAGAACGTCGTGCTGTCCAAGTGTACCCTTGAGAACTGCTCAGGGGTGAGCGGCTATACCGTCAAGCTTGGGAATGACTGCACAATTTCCGAGTGCCGAATGACGAATCTCAGTTTCGGCAACATTCAATGCGGCTTCCGATCCATCATTCGCGACACCAATGTGGATGGAACGAACGTGGGAATCGATTGCGGAACGGGTTCGCATGCGACGAACTGCACGATCTCCGGCGTTGGCGGGAATGCGTTCGTCGCGGGGAATTCGTGCACAGTAAGCGGCTGTGTCGTAACAGGAGACTTTTCGGGTGGGTTGTTTGTACTGGAGAAAACGCTTGTGGAGAACTGCACGGTGAACCTCACGGGCAGTCCGTTCTCCGGCATCACACTGTTTCGCGGCTCGCGGGTTATTAATAGCATCGTTCAAGGCTCCAGTGTTGGCGGGGCCTTGGGAATCCATATTCTCGATGATTCGATGGTGGAAAATGTCACGGTAACTGGATTCGACGTTGGGATTTCCACGAACTCGAGGTGCGTGATCAGGAACGCAAAAGTCCAAGGGGCGCTGTCCACCAACATCAGTGTGGGAAGCGATACAAAAGTCACGGATTGCCAAGTCGCCAGCGCGCCCGTCGGGATCAATGGAGGTGCCCGGTGCATCGTTTCGAAAAACGCAATCCGGGGCAACACGACTGGCCTCGCAACCGGAACGGGGATCCAAGTATCCGGTGGCGGCACAGTCGTGATCGAAGCCAACGAAATCATCGCCTGCGCCACGGGAATCTCGGTGAGCACCACATCCAATATGATTTTCCGCAATACGCTGCGATTTAACGTTCTTCCACTCTCCATCGTAGGCGGAAATGAAGTCGGGCCAACAGGAACGCCCTCCACCGCAACGAGCCCGTTTGCAAACCTCGTCTATTAGACGCCGTGAAAACGCTCTTCTTCCTCGCACTCACCGCCGCCGCTTTCGCGCAGACGACCATCGATTCCAGCCACGCCGTCGCCTACGGCGGGAACATCGGCTGGCTGAATACGCGCCCGTCTTTCGTCGATGGCGTAAACATGGGCGAATACGTTTGCTCGGGCAATATCTATGCGGCGAACGTGGGATGGATTTCACTCGGGGATGGATCGGCGGAAAATGGCATCCGATACTCAAATACCAGCACGACGGATTGGGGCGTAAACGTTCTGTCTGCAAGCCTCAGCGGGGGGGGGCCCTACGCGACACTCGGTGGATTCGCTTACGGCGCAAACATCGGGTGGGTGAACTTCGGCTGGGCGCTTTCGGGCGACCCAAAAGCGCCGCGCATCAACCTCAAAACCGGGCGTCTCGACGGCTATGCGTACGCGGCGAATGTCGGATGGATCAATCTCGCCGACGCCACCCATTACACACGCACCAAACTGCTCATGCCCGCACCCGATACGGACGGAGACGGCATCGCCGACGCGTGGGAACTCGAACGCACCGGCATCTGTAGATGCGGTAAAATTAAACAGAGCAGACAGTGCTGCACCAGTATTTGGTAACGTTGAAAAAACTACACAACCAAACCAAGTCACATTAAACGTTGTATC
>JAYSTZ010000069.1:0-4681 GCA_043719365.1 Verrucomicrobiaceae bacterium
GCTGCCGATTCCACTCGCGACAAATGCAGTCATGATTCCAAAGTGCTCGCCAATCCACCAGCCGAGCGCGCCAAAGACGTTGATTCCGATAAAGATGAGCAGTTTCACGGCAATGTCAGGGTATCACGGAACAACGCAGTGTCAGCAACTCAGATACGGACTTCCTCGACCAGCACTTCCACCGTCATCACACGCTCTGTCGTTCCTTTGTAATGCCCCCGCACCGGCGGCACGTCGGCGTAGTCGCTCCCTACGGCGAGCTTGATGTAGCGTTCGTCTGCGGGCTGATTATTCGTCGGATCGAGACCGCGCCAGCCGGTGCCCGGAAGAAAAACTTCGCACCATGCGTGGCTGGCTTGCGAGCCGAGGAGTTGGTCGCGAGGACCGTTGTAAAGGTAGCCGCTCACATACAGCGCCGGAATGCCGATTGCGCGGCACAGACCGATCATCACATGCGCCAAATCCTGGCATACCCCGCGCCGGTCGCGCAGTACATCGCGCATGTGCGTGTGGACGGAAGTCGCATTTGGCGTGTACGCAAAGTTCGAGTGGACGTATCGCATGATGGCCTGTCCCGCCTGCCACATGTCCTCGATTCCCGCAGTGATATCGAGCGCGAGCCTCCATGCTTCCGGCGTCTTTTCAACGTGCGTGCTGTCTTGGAGGAAATCGAAACACCTCTCCATCCGCTGACACTGAGGGACGAGCGACATCGACGCCGGCAGCGCATCGAGCGGCATGAGGAACGGCTTCGTCGTCACCTTTGAAATACTCTCGACGAGCAATAACTGATGCGGCTCAGGCAGCTCAAAATAGTGCAGAATATTTGCGTGGAAATCCGTATATGTGGACAGCCGCACCGATGGCAGAACTTTCAATTCGAAGCTTTCGCACTGCTGGTGCTCGTTGCTCATCGGCTGCAAGCGAGCTTCGTTAAAGCTCTCTTTCACCGGACTTGCGTATTCGTATTTCGTGCGGTGCAGAACCGACAATTTCATTGGTCCGCGAACACTGCATGGCAAACGGCGCGCAGTGCAAGCGCAGTCATTCACTCCACCGGTGCGACATCCACGGCCACAAAGACTTCGTGCTCGCCGCCTCCCGTGAGAATTCCGCTCAGCGGGCTCACGTCGCTGAAGTCGCGCCCCACGGCAACTGTGATGTGATCAGACTCAACGAGCAGATCGTTTGTCGGGTCGAAGTCCATCCATCCATGCTGCGGGCAATAAACAGCGAACCACGCGTGCGACGCATCTGCGCCGACCAATCGGGGTTTTCCAACCGGCGGCAGTGTGCGAAGGTAGCCGCTCACATAACGCGACGGAATGCCGAGCGAGCGGAGCGCCGCGATGGCGAGGTGTGCAAAATCCTGGCAGACTCCGGCGCGCTTTTTCCAAACTTCGTCGAGCGGCGTGGCGACCGTGGTGGCACGCGAGTCATACTTGAAATCGCGGAAGATTCGCCGCGTGAGATCACGCGCACCGACGAGCGTGGGAGTGCCGGCAGGGAAACTGGCTCGGGCATAATCAGCGAAAGCGGGGTTCGCCATGAGCAGCGGCGAGTTGAGGCAGAACTCATAAGGCTTCACGTCCGCCGGCGAAATCGGATCGCGAAATCTCGCGGCGACATCCTCCCAAGGTGCCGAAGTGGGCAACTGCGGAACCGTCATCTGCTCGACGCTGACGCGACTCCGCGCGATGACCTCGAGCTTCTTGTGCATTTCCTGGATGTTGAAAAACGAGATCAGATTCCCGAAGTAATCGGCGCGCGATTTTCGCACGGCGGGCGCGGGAAAAACATGAATGCTGAATTCCAGGCATTTCTGACCCGCAGTCGTCAGCGGCTCGAATCGCGCGGCATGAAACGACGACGTGACGGGCGCGGAATACTCGTAAGTGGTGCGGTGGGTGATGGCGTAGTTCATCCGGCGCGGGAAATGGAGGAATGTGCGAAGTAGCTCGCGGCGATAGCGTCCGACAGCTTCGGCATATTCTGAGTGATCTCACGGAGCACCCGCGCAGTCTGGCCCATGTGCCAGTTGGCATCGCGTGCGGAAAGCTCGCGCGGGTCGAGCAGGCGGACGCTCGCGAGCGAACTGATGAGGAGCTTCTGCGCCTCGGTCGGCAGCGCGCTTTGCTTTTCGCGGGGAAGCCGATCAAAGTGCTTTACGAGCTGGAGGAGTTGAAAAAGCAGCGAGCGCGGGTTTGTGTCGTCGAGCAGAACGAGGTCATACACGGCCGCGAGATTCGGGAGCAGCGAGTAGCGCGAGCGATACGTGATAGTACAATCGGCGACTTCAAGCACGGCTTCGAGCACGCTCGGATTATCAGCCTTTTCCGAACTCAGCGCGCGGCTGAGGAACGTCGCGAGATAGAGAGCGCGCTCGATCCGCTGGCCCATGTCGAGGAAGCGCCAGCCTTGCGCACGCGTCATATTTTCCCGCGAGAGCCCGTAAAAGGACGCGATCTGAAGCAGCAACCGATTGATCCCGATGATCGCGTCACTCGGCAATGGTTCCGGGCCTTCCGGGCTGGACGAAACGCATTCATTGAAGCCGCTGAGCGCCCGCCAGACGTCGTTCGAAGTGCGGTCGCGGACCAGCATGGCGAGCTCTTCCGCCTTGTCCGCGAGCCCGCGGAGACTACCGGGATTTTCCGGATCATAGACCGCCGCGAGCAGCACGGCCTCGAGCTCATCCGCAGTGGTTCCACGCCCATCGGGCATCTGTCCCTGCGATTCCAGCGTGTCGAGAAGCGGCGCGATGAACGGAGCTTCGCTGCCCGCGCTCTCAGGGTTGAATCGCAACAGCGCGCTTCGGAGCAATCGGCCCGTGGCATCGGCGCGCTCGGCGTAGCGCCCAAGCCAGAAATAATTGTCCGCCAGCCGGCTCGGCAGATTGTTTCCCACGCGTCGCAGTTCCACGCCGCCACCCGCAGGATTGATGAGTGTGGACTCCTCGACCGGTCCATCGCTCAGCACCCACGTATCCTTGCTCGCGCCGCCGCCCTGCATGGTGACAAACTGCGCGCCGCTCTCCGCGCCGATACGCGCGAGGCCGCCGGGCATGACGGTGTAGCCGCCGTCGGGCGTCGCGATGAGATACACGCGGAGCGTGGTCGGCTGAGGAAAAAGCCGCGAGCCATTCCACGAAGGCGTCGTACTGAGCGGCACGCGCTCCTGCGCCGTCCATAAATGCGGGGCGAAACGGATTTGCTCGCGAATGTCTTTGGAGTCGGACGCCGGACGCGAGTATCCGCTGTGGCTGCGAAATGCGGGACGCAATTCCAAGCGTTGGAGATTCGCAATGACGTAAGCCTCCGCCGGTTTCTGCCCGCACCACCACGTCGCGACGCTCGGCATGAGCAACGACTCGCCGAGCACGTGTCGGCAGAGCCCCGGTAAGAATGACATGAACGCCGGACTCTCCAACAGACCCGTTCCAAGCGCATTCGCCACCGCGACATTCCCCGCGCGCACGGCCTCCACGAGCCCCGGAATGCCGAGGGTAGAGTCGCTTCGCAGCTCCAGCGGATCGCAGAAGTCATCGTCCAGCCGGCGTAGAATCACGTCCACAGGCTCCAGCCCGCTAAGCGTTTTCAAAAACACTCGCTCATCGCGCACCGTGAGATCCTGCCCCTCGACTAGCGTGTATCCGAGATAGCGCGCGAGGTAGGCCTGCTCAAAATATGTTTCGTTATACGGACCCGGCGTGAGCATCACCACGCGCGGTTCGTCCGTCCTGCGCGAGCACAGCGAGGCAACCGTCGCCTGCACCTGCCGGAAATAGCCCGCAACGCGCTGCACACGACAATCGCGAAACGCCTCCGGCAGCACACGCGAAGAAACCAACCGGTTTGCCAGCGCGTATCCGGAGCCCGTGGGAATCTGCGTTCGATCATTCAGCACCCACCAGCGTCCATCCGGCGAACGCGCCACATCCGCCGCATAAAAATGCAGGTGGATTCCGCCCGGCGGACGAATCCCGTGCGCCGCGCGCAAAAACTCCGGTTGCGCAAATAGCAGCGCAGGCGGCAGCCAAGCCGAACGAAGAAGATTTTGCGGGCCGTAGCAATCTGCGAGCACGCGATTGATGAGCACCGCTCGTTGCGTGAGCGCCTTTCCGAGTTTCGCCCATTCCGCAGCATCCAGCACAAATGGAATCGGGTCGAGCTGCCACGGTCGCTCCCGTCCACGCGAATCGCCATACACATTATACGTGATTCCCTGCTCCAGAATGATGCGATTTGCCGACTCCGCGCGGTGACTCAACTCTGCGGCCCCCAGCGAATCAAGTTCGCCGAGCAGCGGACGCCAGTGCTCGCGAGGCATCCCGCCGCGCCCCAGCAGTTCGTCAAACACGCCGGGCTTCTGTGCATAGCTCATCGCGAGCGAGGCGGAGACTCCGGAGTTTTCAGCGGTTTCAGTGATTGCCACGGGCGCAGATTGGCGGGTTGTCGCCGTTACGGAAAGCAGGACGTTTCGCTATTTTGCAAACAGATTCGCGATGCCAGCCGTCCAGACCGACGATTCATTCGTTTTGAAGGGTGTGAAACGCTTGGGGCACAGGAAAGTTGAACGCTATTCCGCTTTCGCGAGCAGACGCTTCTCGATTTCGGCAAGGATCTCGCGGGTCGGCTTCGTGTCGAATTTGTAGTCGTCCACGATAAACTCGCTCTGCTTT
>JAYSTZ010000681.1:0-17131 GCA_043719365.1 Verrucomicrobiaceae bacterium
TTTATGTCCGTCTTTTTTTGCCCGCGAATCCGCTCAGTCGCTTGTTCCAGTCAGACAGGGACTGGCTCTGGATAATCCCGTCGCTGAGGCACCCCTCAAAAATCACATCTCCGCGAAGACACGCATCGTCATCGTCCACACAGACATCACGCGCGCCACGCCAAACGACCGGCTTATTCCGTGGATCCTCTCATATCTTGAAAGCGCCGGAGCCAGCCGGGAAAACATCACTCTTTTGAACGGACTCGGCACTCATCGCCCGAACACTCGCGACGAATTGGAGACGATGCTTACAAAAGACGTGGTTGAGAACTACCGCTGTATCAACCACGAACCGGAGAATGACGACGCCCACGTGCAATTCGGCGTCACGCGCTCGGGCGCTGCTGCTTTGATCAATCGCCATCTCGCAGAGGCCGACGTGCGCATCATCACGGGATTCATCGAGCCGCATTTCTTTGCAGGATTCAGCGGCGGGCCAAAAGGAATCATGCCCGGTGTCGCTGCGCTGAAGACGGTAATGAGCAATCACGGCGCGGAAAATATCGGCGACCGCCGGAGCACATTTGGCATCACCGAGGGTAATCCAATTTGGGAGGAAATGCGAGACATCGCCTTGCGGGTCGGGCCGAGCTACCTCGTGAACCTCGCACTCAACGAGCGTCGGGAAATCACCGGCGTTTTTGCGGGAGAACTTATCGCGGCGCACAAGGTCGGAATCGAATTCGTCCGCGCCGGAGCCATGCAGAAAGTGGACGGCGCGTTCGATATCGTGATCACCACAAACAGCGGCTACCCGCTCGATATGAACCTCTACCAGGCCGTGAAAGGAATGCGCGCCGCCGACCTCATCGTTAAGGACGGCGGGACGGTCATCATCGCCGCGGAATGCTGCGAGGGTGTGCCCGCAGGCAGTCCTTACGATAAGCTCCTACGCAGCGTGAAGAGTGGCGAGGAGCTGCTGGCGAAGGTCAACACGCCGGGATTTGTCTGGCCCGAGCAATGGCAAGGCCACATCCAGAGCCTCATCCAACGTCGTGCAGACATCCACATTTACACCGGGATCGACGACGCCACGGTACAGGCCGCGCACCTCATCCCCTGCCGCGATATTTCCGCATTGGTGCGTGCGAAGCTCGGACTAAATCCGAATGGCCTGCGCATTGCAGTACTCCCGCAAGGTCCGCTGACGATTCCGTATATTGGTTAATCGTTCGACTAAGGCAGCAACGACGGCACGCCTTCCAAAAGCGCGGCGAACTTCGACGGCTCGAAAGAAACGGGGCTGCGCAGCTGATCGTCGAGCAAGCGCAGTTGCTCGGCGAGCTTCTCGTTTTTTGCCGTCGAGAGCGGAATCGCCAGTGCGCGCAGTGCGGGGACGAGCGTCTCTGCCCGGCGGCGAAGAGTTACGGCTTCAACCGTCGTGTCGAGAAAGAGCGCCGCATTTTGGCAAAGGCGCTCAATCTGAGCGCGCGTGCTGGAATTGGTCCATCGAGTCTTGCCGGCGGTGAGCGCGAGCCGATTGGCGGCGGTCCGGGTTTCGGAGAGATCGTCGGTTTTCGCAGGCAGTGCGGATTTCCCAGCATCGGTCTGGCTGAGGATCCAATGGAGCGCAGCAATTCGCGCCGAGACTCCTTCATCAGCGCCTTTCTGAGCCCGCCACGCGAGCTCGCGGAGTGACACGGCCTGGCCGGCGAGCCACTCCATCGGCACGTCCATCGGCACATCCCCAGTCCAATGCGGAGGAAGCTCCGAAATCTGCCGGGCCAGTTCAAAACGCAATTCCGGATGTCCCGCCGCTTGAAGACCGGACGGCAGATGAAGGTGGCACCCGGCGCAAGTATTCGCGCGCTGTGCTGGCGCTGCGAGGTCGCGCATCCCTGCAGCGACTCGCTGCGCATGGGAAACATCCGTGCGGGTATGGAATCGGAGCCATTTCTCCGCAGGTCCGTGACACGCCTCGCAACTCACGCCTCGATTCGCCTTCACGTTTTCCGCGAGTCGATCAGGCGCGGCGCTCTGCATTGGCGAATGACACACGTTGCACTGTTCACTTTTGGTCGCATCCGCAATGCCAAGCGCCTCCGCGATCCGTTTGCTTCGCGCTGCACTGAGGATGGAATCCGCGCGTCCGTGTGGATCCTTCTTCATCCAGATGATCATCTGGTCGTCCCCTTTCCCGCCGCCATGGCAGCCGGACGAAGCGCATGACTGGAAGCCGGTGAAGCGATCCGCCGCGCACAGCGGCACAGTGATGAGAGCGAGTAATGCAAGGAAGCGCACGGCCCGCTTCTAGCGAACTGTCGGGCGTGTGACTAGCGGGGAATATTGGTTTGCAAAAACCATTGCCGCCGCTGGCGCGAACCGGCATTCCGAAGGCATGCCAGTTTCTGTTGAAGCCATTTTGAAGGGCGGCTCCGGCCGCAAGTTTTGGCGCGTGAATATCGCGGACCGATCGCTCATTCTCGCGCGCTACAGCGAGGAGCGCCCGGAGAACAGCTACTTCGTCGAAATCGCCAGCTTTCTCGCACGCGTCGGCGTCCGTGTGCCGAACATTTATTTTCACACCCCCGCAGACGGCCTCATCCTCATGGAGGACGCCGGGAGCACGGACCTTTGGAGTTTCCGCAATGATTCGTGGCTCCAGCGGCGCGCCCTTTATCAGCGCACTCTCGACCAGGCTCTCATTCTCCACACCCGCGCCCACGCCGCGCCTGAACGCCCGCATTTGCAGGCGGAGTTCGACGTCGCGCTTTATAAATGGGAGCAGGACTACTTCATCGAGCACTGTCTCCAGCGGCACTTTGGGCTCTCGGCGGAAGATGTCGCCCGCCACGTGAATCGCGCCCGCCTCTCGCAAATCACCGAACACCTCGCCGCACAGCCGCGCTGCCTCGTTCATCGCGATTTCCAGAGCCAGAATATCATCATTCGAGATGGAGACGCGTGCCTCATCGACTTTCAGGGCCTCCGCCCCGGCCTCGCGCAATATGACCTCGCGTCGCTTCTTTTCGATCCATACGTCACGCTCACTGATGCCGAGCGCGAGGAACTGCTCCACCACTATCTTAGCGGGCTTCACGGTCCCGGTCCTCACGACGAAGCCCACTTCATGGCGCTCTTCGATTTGTGCGCGATGCAGCGTCTCATGCAGGCTCTCGGCGCATACGGTAAACTCGGCCACATCGACCATCGCGACGAATTTCTCGAACACATCCCCGTCGCACTTCCCCGCCTCTGCGAAGTTCTGGGACGGATTGCCGGGATGGAGAGCCTGCGCACGCTGCTGATCGACCTCGCCGGATAAACACTGCGCTGACAGCTTGCAAATACGAACGGGCTCGGCAACAAGACGGATCATGAAACTCGCTATCCTCTCAGCTCTCGCGCTGACACTCGCTCCATTCGCCTCCGCCGAAACCACGCCCGCGTTTCCGGAGATCCTGAAAGCCGTGCCCGCAACGGAGAAACAGGTGCCGCTTTTTAACGGGAAAGATCTCACCGGTTGGGAGGGAATGCCGGGCATCTGGTCGGTCGAAGACGGCACCATCAAAGGCGCGAACGACAAACCGCTCGCATCCAGCACCTACCTTTTCACCAAGGACAACTACCGCAACTTTCGCCTGCTTCTCGAAGTAAAGCAGACCATCTCTCCGCAGCACTCCTCCATGCACAGCGCCGTATGCGTCCTTGGCGAACGGTTTGCCGACAAAGGAGAGAACGCGTTTGGATTCAAGGGCCCTTTGCTCATGTTCTGTCAGGACTGGGGCATCTGGGACGCATACCGCCGCAACCGCACCGTGCCGCCCGGCCATAACGGCACGCTCGTCAACCCCACGGAGCGCCAGGGCGACTGGAACCTCATCGAAGTCCTCGTCATCGGCGACCGCATCCGCTTTGCCGCAAATGGCGCGCAGGTCTTCGACTTCACAGACAAGCCCGAAATGCTCAAGGATTCCCCGATCGGACTTCAGGTTCACGCCAACGGGAAGCCCCAGCAGTGGCACTTCCGAGGACTCGTCCTTACGACGAATCCGGAAGATCGCCTTGCCACGGTAAAGTGAGCCCTCTTGCTCCCAACGCAGCGTTGAGCGCCCTCCGTGAAAAAATTCACGCGCTTGCAAATAAAGCGCGGGCAGAGATCTCGATGCGGTTCTTTAAGACAGGACCTGGCGAGTATGGGGAAGGCGACAAGTTTCTCGGCCTGACCGTGCCACAGACCCGCTCGCTGGTGCGGATGGGTGATGCCCTCAATGATGCGGGCTTACTCTCGCTCCTGCGCTCGGAATGGCACGAGGAACGATTGCTCGCGATGTTCATTTTCACACGCTGGTTTACCAATGCGAAAGGCGACGAACGAGAGCAAAAGCAAGTGGTCGATTTGTATCTCGCAAACACGAAGTGGGTGAACAACTGGGATCTCGTGGACTCCAGCGCGCCGTACATTTTGGGTCCGTGGCTGTTCCGACGGGGCCGCGGCATTCTGGCGAAGCTTGCGGCTTCGAACAGCCTGTGGGAGCAGCGTATCGCGGTACTCGCGACATTCGCATTCATCCGCGAGGGCGATTTCCGCGACACGCTCCTGCTCTGCAAGTCCCTACTCGCGCACCCGCACGACCTCCTACACAAGGCATGCGGCTGGATGCTTCGCGAAGTGGGAAAGCGGGACGTCGCGACATTGCGCGCTTTCCTCGATGAAAACGCGCCGCAGATGCCGCGGACGATGCTCCGCTATGCCATCGAAAAGCTCCCCGAAAAGGAACGCCTCCGATACCTCGCAGTGAAGCGCGGTACCCGCTGAGGAAGCGCTGATTGGGAACCGCTAATATTCGCTCATCATCGCTAATTCCAAAGCAGCGCGACGCCGATGAGTCGGATGAATGACAGATACAGAAAAAACGGACCGCCTTTCTTTGCGTCGATGAATTTCAACGCCTCCTCGACCATGAGCTTGGGCTCATACACTTCGCCGATGAAATCCTCCATGCGCACTTCACCCTCGGGTTACATGAAAACGACGTTCAATCCGTCCGGCGCGGCCTGCGGCGACGCAGTGAAGACGAAGAGGATATGAATGATTCGATTCATCCGTGATTGTCTAAAGAAGTTTTAGACTCTGCTCACTAAGAGACGGCGCGAACTCGGATAAAGTTCTTGGGACTCAATCGCAAATAGTTCTTGCGAATGGGTCTCATTACCGCGACTCTCACTACACACAATGCACACTTCCAAGACCACTTTGGCATCCGCAAAATGCGGCGAAAAGCTCCGGGTGCGCCATATTTGCCCCGACTGCACGCATTGCTTGCGTCTCCGGGAAATGGGCTTTCACGACCGTATCGTGGTGAAAAAAGTGGCCGACGGAACCGCAATCATTTGTGTCATCATGGGCACGAGAATCGCGCTCGGACGGGAGCTGTGCGAGCATATTGAGGTCGAGCGCCTCGCAGCGTAGCATGAGCGAACCGACCTCGGTTGCGCTCGCGAGCCTGACGCCGGGCCAAATAGGAAAAATCACTGCCGTCAATCTACCCGGCGCGCAAAAGGGACGGGTCATGGAAATGGGTTTCACCATCGGCACGCCGATCGAAGTCATCAAGGTCGCTCCGCTGGGCGACCCCGTCGAATACAAGGTCCGCGGCGGACACATCTCACTCCGCAAAGCCGAGGCGGCATCGATTTCCGTCCAGCCACTCAACTAACTTTATGGCAGATGAACTGTTTCGTCGCGTCGCCATCGCGGGGAATCCAAACACAGGCAAGACGACCATTTTTAACGCGCTCACCGGGTTGCGGCAAAAGGTAGGCAACTACCCCGGCGTGACCGTGGAGAAAAAAACAGGCCGGTTTTTCGGCAGTCATGGCGAAGCGATGGAACTCATCGATCTCCCCGGAAGCTACAGCCTTCAAGTACGTTCGCCCGATGAAGCAGTGGCCCGAGACCTTTTACTAGGCCGAGTAAAGGACGAGCGGCGCCCCGACATTATCATCGCCGTGGTCGATGCTTCGAACCTCGACCGACACCTCTACATGGCCGCCCAGATGCTGGAATTGGGCATCCCGGTGGTCATCGCGATGAACATGGCCGATGTCGCGGAAGAGCGCGGCCTGATGATCGACCTCGTAGAGCTCAAGCAACGCCTCGGCGTCCCGATTATCCCCATGGTTGCGTCTAAAGGGACGGGAATTATCGAGCTCAAACACGCCGTCTCTCGCACGCCGCTGCCCAAGCCCGAGCAGCGCGCGCAACTGCCAATTGTCTTTGAGCGCGAAGTGGCCCAAATCGCAAAACTCTCTGGAGCGCCGTCCGAAACCTCCCGCATGGAAGCGATGCTCTATCTTTCGCTCGACCAGCAAGGACTCGCCGAAGCAAGGCTGGCACCCGCATTCCGCAGCGCAATCGCGGAGTCCCAGAGCCGCCTCCTAAGCGGCGGTCTGGACCCCATCGCTGCGCCGGTCGATGCACGCTATGACTGGGTTTCCGAGATTTGCGCGGCTGTGATCCATCGGCGGGGCGAAGATACGGACGGACTCACAATCAGTGACAGGCTGGATATGTTTCTCACGCACAAGCTGTGGGGCTGGGTTGCGTTTATTGCGATGATGACGCTGATGTTTTTCTGCATCTTCACCGTGGCATCGTATCCGATGGACTGGATTGAGGCAGGCGTTGGCGCTTTGAAAAAATGGACGTCGGCGCAGATTCCGCCGGGGCTTTTTCAGTCGCTCCTCGTCGATGGTGTTCTCTCAGGCGTCGGCGGTGTTGTCGTTTTTCTGCCGCAGATTCTCGTTCTCTTTTTCTTCCTTGGGTTGCTCGAAGACAGCGGATACATGGCGCGCGCGGCGTTCATCATGGACCGCCTGATGTCCCGTGTCGGGCTGCATGGTAAATCATTCGTGCCGATGCTCTCTTCGTTTGCCTGCGCCATTCCCGGAGTCATGGCCACGCGCACGATCGAGAGCCGCAAGGACCGCCTCGTGACGATCCTCGTTGCGCCGTTGATGAGCTGCTCGGCGCGGCTACCCGTTTATATCGTGATGATCGCCGTGATGCTGCCCGCCGCCAGCGCATGGCAGCGTGCTGGCATCATGCTTTCGATGTATTCGCTCGGCCTCATCGCCGCGTTTGCCATGGCATGGCTGTTCAAGAAAACGTTGCTGAAAAGCGAAACTCCGATGCTCCTTCTTGAGCTCCCGCCTTACCGTGCTCCCGTCGTCCGCGGAATCGTGCAGCGCATGTGGGAACGCGGGGGCATTTTCCTGCGCCGCGCAGGAACCGTCATCCTGGCCCTCAGCATCATCCTGTGGGCGATGCTCACATTTCCGAAACCGGAGAACCCCGACGCCACGCAGTCCGAAGTCCTCGCACACAGCGTTGCGGGCCGGATGGGCCGCGCCATTGAGCCCGTCATCGCACCGCTTGGCTACGATTGGAAAATCGGCATCGGGCTCATCGCGAGTTTTGCTGCGCGTGAAGTGTTTGTGGGCACTATGGGGCAGATCTACAATATCGAGGACGCCGACGAAGAAAACGAGGGACTCCGTGAGCAGATGCGCGCTGAACGCCGACTCGACGGAACGCCGCTGTTTACTCCGCTGGTGTGCCTCAGTCTCATGGTTTTTTACGTGCTCGCGATGCAGTGCATCAGCACCGTGGCCATCGTGCGCCGCGAGACCGGCGGCTGGGGCTGGCCACTTTTCCAAATCGGCTACATGACCGGCCTCGCCTACCTCGGCGCGCTCGTCGTCTTTCAGGGTGGTAAGCTCCTGGGTTTCCAATGACCGAAACCGTCCAGCAAATTTTTGTCTTTCTCGCGATCCTTGGCGCGATCGTTTACCTCGCTCGGCGCTTTACGAAAAAGAGCGGGTGCGGCAGCGATTGCGGGACTTCCTGCGCTGCTAAAACGCTGCCTAAGGCCGAGCCTCATCTGAAGGACAAGTAATACCATCTTCAATAAACAAAATGACTACGAAGGGCGCGGAGGACGCGAAGATGAAGCCCTCTCCTTCGCGTCCTTCGCGCCCTTCGTAGTCACCCCTCGTCGGTCTGATTTTCTTTGCGAGGTGGTATAAGAGCCGCCTTACTTGATTTCCAGCTCGCCAACGTTGAATGCGAACGGCGGGAACGGGCCTTTCCCACTGACGTCCAGCGGGTCAAAAATCATGAGGACGCCCGTGTATTTTCCGGGTGCGATATTTGGCCGCTGGACCGTCCAGGTTTCGACGAATTGTCCAAGCTCCACGCCCGGTAATGCAGCGCCCTTGAGGATGTAGTGGTTCTCACCATTCGCCGCGCGCAGCCACAGTTTCATCCATGGAATGAAATTACGATCCGCAGCAAACTCCCATGTGATATTCCAGCGGAGGAGGTCGTCGCCTTTTGGCGTCGCGGGGACGATGGAGACCAGTTGCGTCTTATCATCGAGCCGCCGCGATGTACCTACGGGCAGGGTGTCGCTGTCTGGAGCAGCGCGATGGAAATGCGCACACGCATTGCGCACACTCGCAGGAGCAAGGCCCGATTCTTTCAGCCATCGGTGCATGAGTTCGTCGGACGATGGGACGATTTCCCCCGTGACCGTCTTCATCTTCGGATGATGAGAGCCCGCCTCGGCACTGAAGGTGTATTTATCCGCGTAATCCACCAAAGCGTGGTCCGTCGGCTGCGGAGTGAAACGCTTGCGCCCGAGTGTCTGGAGTCCCATCAAAACAAGCTGAAGCGACTGGAGTTTCTCCCGCTTTGCGACGTGCGAGAGAAAGCCGAGACTCGCCGTGATACTCGCACCCTCCGGCACTGCGGCCACCAGTTCCGCATGGACGCGACTGCTACGCCACGCTGCCCCAGCACCCGCCAGCGTTCGCCCCATCCACCGCAGCGGGCCAAACCAGAACTGCGTGATCACGCACGCCACGACGAAATACGTAGCCACCGCATCGCGCCAGAAGAGCCGCGCAGATGCCTCGACCGCACCAAACCACATCAGCGCAACCAGCGGCGCTCCATAGTGCCAATGGATCTCCCATTCCGAGGAGCGAAACGAGAGCAAATGCTGAAGAAAAAGCGGTGCAGCGATAACGATCCAGCGCAGCCGCAGAACGGGCAAAAAGAGAAATGGAAGCAAAAGACCTACGACCAAATTTCCCTGCGTGATTCCACGCCAGAGCGCGGCAAAGCTATTTCGCACGATGCCGCCCTCGCCGTGCAAAGGCGCATAAAGAACTCCGTAATCCACGCTGCCGCCGTTCCATTTGGGCCCAAGCCATAGTCCGTAAGCGAGCACCCAGGCGAGCGCAACGATTCCCGGAAACACATTCATCGACACTTGCCATTCGCGACCGCGCAACCGCTCCAGGACCCAATGCACGGCGCACATCCACGCAAGCATCAAAGCCACGTTTTCCTTGCACATCAGCGCGAGAAGGAACCAGACGAAATGAAGCCCCGGCATCCGCCGCAACCGCGCCTCCAGCATGAGAAGGATGAACGGCGCGGAAAGCGTCTCGGGGTGAAACTCATGCATCCCGCTGAATCCCACCGCTGGTGCGAGCAGCGCCGCGAGAGCCATGCCTGTGCACGCCCGCGCACTAAACTCCATCGCCGCAGCAATCCGGTATGCCGTGAATGGAATCGTAGCCAGCAACACCGTCTGGATGCCTACGAGCATCATCGGATGCTTCCAAATCCAGAACAACGGCAGCAGAAGAAACACGATGGGCTCCGCGTGATTCCCCATGATGGATGTATCGAGCAGCGAGACCGTCCCCTGCCCCCTCAGAGCCTGCCAGAGACCCTGCACATAAAACGCGATATCGAAGGTTTGGTATTGGAAAGTCTTCCAGCGAAACCACGATTCCGTGATGACTGCGGTGCAAAAAATCAGTGCGGCCCACCAGATGGTGCGCGGCGATCGTTGGATCGGCTCATACATTCCAAGAAGTTACTACCGGACGCTTGCCGGAACGCCAGACAAGTCGATCCAGTTCACATGCTTTGCTCCCGTTTCGGCAAACTACTAAGCCTGAAATCGAAGCTGCGGAGTGCCATCAAGCCGCTTTGTGAGGTCGATAGGATCGCCCATCCTCACCACCGCCGGATCGACCTGATAAGCCCACACTTTCAATTGCACGAGATTCGCCGCGCCATAGAGCGTCGAGAAGGCGCCATCGACTGCGTCGAGGCCGCATGCAATCGGAATACGCCCGATGCGCGGAACGTTGAAGCGGGCGTCGAACGTATGCCATTGGTTCCCGATATAGACTTGAAAGAAAGCGTGGAAGTCCATGGGCGAGCCGTTGTCGGGAAAAGCCACGTCCGGCAAATGCCCTGTGACATATCTAGCCGGGATATTGAAACAGCGGCAGAGCGCGATCGCCGTGTGGGCAAAGTCGCGGCACACACCGAAGCGCTGCTGAATGATTTCGCTCGCAGAAGTGTAACAACTACCGCCTCCCCAGCGATATTGGATGTTGGTGTGCAGCCAGTCGCAGATGGCCTGCACTCTTGCGAAACCATGCTGAAGTTGCCCAAATTGCGAGAAGGCAAAATCCATCAGCCGGTCCGAATCGCAGTAGCGGCTCGGCAGGATATAACGCAGAAATTCCGCCGGCAGCAAACTGACCGGAACAGGCTCACCAACGGCATCATGGTTTTCGGGTATCGGTGGAAGCGTGACGAACGCGTCCTGCCGGATTACCGAGCGTCCGATCGGAAGGTCAAACCTGTGTACGACGTTTCCGTGGGTGTCCTCGGAGACCTGCGTATTGACTCCCGCCGGAAAGGTGAGTTCCTCGCTCACCATTTGCTGCTGGGGCTCCAGCCGCGGCTCAATGAGCAACGCCACGGGCGTTGGCAAAGAGGCTTCGTAGGAAAGCTCAAAGCCAATACGGATGGTGACGAGTTGTGGAAAATCGGGCATATTAAAGACCTGCGATGGTCGGATTCATCTGCGCGAAGAAATCTTCAAACAGACTCGCGTAAATCATATCGCGCTCGGGATGATACTGGACGCCCAACCCCCAAGGATAATCGCGAATCCGCACCTGCTCGATGATTCCGTCGCCCGCGTGCCACGCCTCGACTTCCAGCGGAGCCGCAACGCGATCCAGAGCCTGATGATGGGAACTATTCACCACGGGAATCCGATGCCGGGCGGTTGTGTCGAACCGCAATGACTGCACGTTTGCCGTCTTCATCTCCGGTAAATCGTGCCCCTCAATATCGAGAAGGAGCGTGCCTCCGAGGGCGACGTTTAAGACCTGCAATCCTTTGCAAATGCAAAAGATCGGGATTCCCCGCTCATACGCGGACCTCACTGCTGCAAATTCCCACGCGTCCCGTTCGGGCTCGGGATTCTTAATCAGTGAAAGGTTCGACGGCCACTCGCAATGGAACTCCGCTGCAATATCCGGCCCGCCAGTGATGAGCAGCCCGTCTGCGGAAAGAGGATCGACCGGGCCCACACGAGCGTTGCCCACGGCGATCTCTGGATGCGGATCAAAAAACTTTTGGAACCACCCATCGTCACAATCCCGAATCCATGTGGCTAATCGAAGCATCGACCTTTCTGCGCAGGGTTCCACCGCGGAACAAGCGCCGATTCAGCATCCGCGTGATTCCCATGTCATCGGTAGAATTCCAATATCCGTTGGATCGTTCATTTGACACGCAGGGCGTCTCGCGCAAGTCTCCGCGCCCTTTTTCTAATGAGTCTGATCGTTCAAAAATATGGCGGCACGAGCGTTGGCAATCCCGAGCGGATTAAAAACGTCGCGCGTCGCGTCATCGAAACCCAGGAGCAGGGCCACGGCGTGGTCGTGGTCGTGAGCGCCATGAGTGGCGTCACCGATTCGCTCATCAAGCTCGCCAAGGACGTCTCGCCGACTCCCGAGGAACGCGAAATGGATGTGTTGCTGGCCACCGGCGAGCAGACGACCATTGCCCTCACTGCGATGGCCATCAACGCAATGGGAAAAAAAGCGATCTCCCTTACCGGCGCGCAAGCCGGCATCGTGACGGACGGCGTCCATACACGGGCGAAAATTTCCGACCTCACTCCTAAGCAGCTCAAGCAGTATCTCAGCGAAGGCTACATCTGCATCGTCGCAGGCTTTCAGGGCCAGACGAAGGATCACCGCATCACCACGCTCGGGCGCGGGGGCAGCGACCTCACAGCCATCGCCATCGCCGCGGCGGTGAAGGCCGATATCTGCCAGATTTTCACCGACGTGGATGGCGTCTATACGTGCGATCCTCGCGTCGTCCCAACGGCAAAAAAACTCGACGAAATCAGCTTCGACGAAATGCTCGAAATGGCCAGCAGCGGCAGCAAAGTCATGCAGTCGCGCTCGGTCGAGTTCGCCAAGAAATTCGGCGTCGTTTTTGAAGTCCGCAGTTCATTTAACCACAATCCAGGTACCATCGTGAAAGAAGAAACCAAGAGCATGGAGGCGGTCGTCGTTCGCGGCGTCAGCATCGAGAAAAATCAGGCAAAAGTCACCGTCCGCGCAGTGCCGGACCGTCCGGGCGTGGCGGCCCGTGTCTTCACCGCGGTCGCCTCCGCAAACATCGTGATCGATATGATCGTCCAAAACGTATCGCACGACGGAACGACGGACATCAGCTTCACGCTGAACCGCGACGAGCTTCCGAAAGTCGAGGCCGCGCTCGGGCCCGTGGCAACGGAGATAGGCGCGAAGTCACTGGAGATTCAAGACGGCATCGGCAAGCTCAGCATCATCGGCGTGGGAATGCGCAGCCACAGCGCCGTTGCCTCAAAAATGTTTGAGGCCCTGAGCAAGGCCGGCATCAACATCGTGATGATCAGCACCTCCGAAATTAAAACCGCAGTCATCATCGAGGAATCCAAGCTCGCCGATGGTGCAAACGTCGTCCACGAAGCGTTCGGCCTGTCCAAGTAATCGGCGCGCATGATTGCGTCCGCCGTCCGGATTTTCCTGACCGTATGCTGCCTTGCGGCGAGCGTTTCCGGAGCGAACGTGCGCACGGTCTGGCTCATCGGAGATTCGACCGTCCACAACGGAACAAAGGGACTGCTCGGCTGGGGCACGCCGCTGGCTGGGATGTTCGACCCGAAGAAAGTGAAGGTCGAAAACCGCGCACTTCCGGGTCGTAGCAGTCGGAGTTATTTGGTGGAAGGCAACTGGTCGAAAGTGCTGAAGCTCGCAAAGTCAGGCGATTTCGTGATCATGCAGTTCGGCCACAATGATGAAGGCGATGCGGAGTCCGGCGGTCCCCTTCCTTCGCTCAAAGGAAATGGCGCGGAGAGCCTGAACGACGGAACCCGCGTCGTCCACACCTACGGCTGGTATCTGCGGAACTACATCGAGGCGGCGAAAGCTGCAAAACTGAACACCGTCGTCTGCTCACCCGTGCCCCGCAACGTGTGGAAAGACGGCCGCGTCGTCCGTGCCGATACGGACTTTGCCAAATGGGCGGGCGAAGCCGCGAAGGAAGGCGGTGTGTGGTTTGTGGATCTAAACCGCACCATCTCTGACCGCTACGACGCGATGGGGCCGGAGAAAGTCCGCGCTTACTTTCCCTTCGACAGCACCCACACAAACTCCGCCGGAGCGCAGTTGAATGCGCAGTGTGTGATCGACGGAATGAAGGCGGTGAAGTGCCCGCTCGGTTTTTGGGCGCGGATGTGGAAGAAGTAGTAGTTCGTTCAGCGCCGATTCAGCCGCGTGTCCATCCACACGGCGATCACGAGAACGCTACCTCGCACCATGTATTTCATCTCGGGGCCGACTCCCATGAGCGACATTCCTTTTGCCAGAGTCGCCATGATGAGCGCACCGAGGAAGACGCCCATCACGGTTCCACGTCCGCCTTTGAGCGACACGCCGCCGATGACACACGCAGCAACCGCATCGAGTTCCATGAGGTCGCCGATGACCGTCGTCGTCGCGCCTGCGTACGCGGTCTGCATGAAGCCGGTTATCGCGACTATCACGCCCATGAATATGAAAGCCCAAATCGTCACGCGTTTCACTCGAATGCCCGAGATGACTGCGGCCTCTTCGTTGCCGCCGATGGCATACAGGTGACGCCCAAATCGAGTGTGCCGCGTGAGAGTATGGACGATGAAAGCCACTCCCGCAAAGATCACAGCCGGCAGCGGCACGCCTTTGTATTGGTTCGCGACGAGGACAAAAATGAACAGCATCTGCCCGGTGATGAGCCATTTGACAAACGTGAGCTCGAAATCATCACCTTCGATTCCCAGCTTCTGGCGTCGTGCCCACGAACGCAGGCGGACAATCAACATCAGACCTACGATTGCACTCACGGCGATCAGACCAGTTTGCGGATCGACATATTCCGTAGTCAGGCGATGGAGCCAGTCTTGCGGAATCTGAATCCCCTCACCGCCCGCCGAAATATTCCACGATTTCCCCACCGTCGGACCCGTCACAGCGATCGTACGACTGCCAATAACCTGCCAGAAGAGCCCCTTAAAAATGAGCATCCCGCCCAACGTCACGATGAATGCCTGAATGCGTCCTCGCACAATCAGCGAGCCCATGAATCCCCAAAACAACGTCGCAATCACCAGAGTGAAGAGCATCGCCACCGGGTCGGGCCACGGCGGGGGCGGACACCATGCTGCCGCTTCCGGACCAAACGTCCGCCCGATGAATTCATGAAATGCGCGCAAATACTCCGTGACCCATCCGGTGCCTTGGATGAGCACCGTCGCGAGACCGCCGAGCAGTCCGACACCGCTTCCCGCGGCGAGGTCGATGTGGCCCGGCAGGATGACCAGCAGCATCCCCACTGCGAGCATGGCCGTGATGGAAACCTCGACAACAAGCTGGCTCAGCGTGCGGGCGGAAAGGAACGGGTTGCCTTCATAAAACATCCCCTGCCCCAAATCGCGCAGCGAATACGTGAAGAAGGCCGCTATCGCGAGCAGCGCGAGCAGCAGTGAGAGGTCACGGAATGAAAATCGATTGCTCATAGTGTGGGCAGAAAAAATGCGGGCGGAAGTGTGTAGGCAGGTGTGGAACGAAGCTCGACGGGATTCCCCATCGCGGCGGCGAGCAGCTCTTCCTGCGTCGCGCCGAGCGAGAACTCACCGGAGATAAGGCCTTCATGAAGCATGAGGATTCGGTCGCTCATGCCGAGAAGCTCGGGTAGTTCGCTGGAGACGAGCACGACCGCTTTGCCTGCCGCGGTGAGGTCGTTGATGAGTTCGTAAATCTCCGTCTTCGCGCCGACGTCGATGCCGCGCGTCGGCTCATCGAGCAGGATGACGCCGGGATCGGTCATCAGCACTTTGCCCAGGACGACTTTCTGTTGATTGCCGCCGGAGAGGTTGCCGACATTCGTCGCGAGCCCCGGTGCTTTCACTCGAAATCGCCGGAAGAAAGCGTAGTTCCGTTCGTGCTCCCGCCCTTCGCTGATCAGGCCCATCGTGGAAAGTCTGCGCAGCGAGGAAAGCGAAAGGTTGAAGCCGACGGACTGCTCCAGCACGAGTCCGTAGCGTCGCCGCTCCTCGCTCACGAGCGCCATCCCTTTTTTCAAAACCGACGCCGGATCGGTGGCACGCAGCCGCTTTCCAGAAAGCGCGATGCTCCCCGCGACGCGCTGCCCCCACGCGCCGAAGAGATGCATCAGCAGCTCCGTGCGGCCCGAGCCCATCAGCCCGCCGATGCCCACCACTTCGCCTGGCGCGACACTGAACGAGATATTGTGCAGACGGTCGCGGCCCGTGCGCGGGTCGGCTACGGTCAGCCCTCTGACCTCCAGCGCAGGCGTCTTCCATTCCGAGTGCATCCGGATGGCTCGGGGGAAAAGCTCCGTGATTTCGCGCCCCACCATGTGGCGGATGATCTCGCCTTTGTCCGTATCGTCGGCGCGGCTGGAAAAGACCGTTTCGCCGTCGCGCAGCACCGTGATGCGGTCGGCAATCTCCAAGACTTCATCGAGCCGGTGCGATATGTAGATGCACGCAATATTCCGGCCGCGCAGATCGCGGAGCGTGTTCATCAAGATGCGCGTCTCGTGCTCCGCGAGCGCCGCCGTCGGCTCATCGAGAATCAAAATGCGCGAGTGTTTCCCCAGCGCCTTCACGATTTCCACGAGCTGCTTCTGCCCCACGCCCAGTTGCGAGACGGGCGCGTTTGGAGCGATGTCGATCTGGAATTTCTTCAGCAGTGCCGCCGCATCGCGGTGCATCTTCACGGTATCCACGAAGCCAAAGCGCCGCGGCTCGCAGCCGAGGAAGATATTCTCAGCGACGGTCATCTCCTCCACGAGCGCGAGCTCTTGATAAATCACCGCCACGCCCGCCTCGCCGGAGTCGGCGATGTCCCGAAAACGCGCCTCCCTGCCGTTGAGTTCCAGCGTCCCGTCGTAGCTCCCGTGAGGGTGGATGCCGCTCAGCAGCTTTATAAGCGTGCTTTTCCCCGCGCCGTTTTCGCCGCAGAGCGCGTGAATCTCCCCGGCATCGAGGTCGAACGAAACATCCTTCAGCGCAGTCACGCCGGGAAACGTCTTGGTGATCTTTTTAGCAGCGAGAATCATCGGGCAGTGGACCGGATTATGACGGCCATGATCGCCGCGAGAAGAAAGAGCGCGCCCACCAGAATCACGATCCAATCGAGCTTCCAGACCCGCCCCTTGCGCGTCACGTCGATTAGCCCCGCGATGCGCACGACATCCTCGCCCCGAAACGTCACGCCCTCGCCCTTCGCGATTCGCGCGGCCAGCGTGCCGAGATCCTCGCCGAGCAGATTATGGTCGGAAAGAAGGACGGACTGCGCCATTTCCTCGCTGTCCTCCGGCACACGGCCGCAAGCGCCGCACGCCGTCAGCGCGCCGGACTTCCCTTTACCGCAATGGATGCAGACCGCGTTCATTTCGGGCCGAAGAGGGACAGCCTTTCGCACCGCTGCACGCGACCTTGGAAGATTACGTGCAAACCGGAGATGTCAGCAGGCGGGATACGGAGTTTCATGAATGTGTGCGGAGCGTAACCCCTCGCGATACAAAACGAGAAGCTCGAATTCCACGAGGAGTTCAATCCGCCCACGCGCCCTGCGCCCGGCGTCCTCACCACGTTTCCCGCATCATTCTAAATCAACACCGGGAACAGAGCGTGAAATC
>JAYSTZ010000682.1:0-2798 GCA_043719365.1 Verrucomicrobiaceae bacterium
ATTTGCAAACCTTGATGCAGGCCACGCTTGCCGGGCGGGGGGCAAAGGCGACGGACCCGGATTTTTCGGTTTTCAGCACGAAAGTGAATCGGGAGCTGGTGAACCAATGGACGCCATTTGTGAATGTGTGTCAGGCGCACAAGTTCAATCAGATCGCGATCGATGTGAGTAAGAATACCGCCGAGGTGACCGCGAAGATGAGCAAGCTGAAGGGCGCGGAGTTTCGCACGGAGTTTTTCAAATTGACGAAGCCGGAAGCGCAAAAGGCGCTGGCTTATGTGCAGTCATTTCTGCCGCAGATCCGGAACGCAGATCTAAAGACGAGCGCGGATGCGATCGCGGCGGCGCTCAAGACGACCGCGGAGTCGCCGGATGCAAAATCGAAACAGCCGTTCACGCCGAAGGCTCCGGCGACGAAAAAGTAGGCGGCACTTTCAACGGATGATTCCCGGATCCCGATACGAAATAATCCGCTCGCGGCTGGTCGCTCGCGAGGCGTCGGACTTTGCCCGCACGCTGCCGGAGCATGAGTTGCAATCGCTTTGGTTTTCCGGTGCGTTTGGGCGGGACTTCATTGCGACGGATGGACGGAGCGTGCGTGTGGTGCAGTTTGGGATTTGGAATCACGAATCCGGCCCCGATTTCGCTGAGGCTGCCGTGTCCATCGCGGGCGGCCCGGTGGAGCGCGGGCATATCGAGCTGGACCCGGATGTCCGCGATTGGGAACGCCACGGCCACGCGACGAATCCCGCATACGATGGAGTGGTGCTGCATGTTTTCTTTGAGCGCGGCGAGGCCGAGTCGTTCATCCGCACAAGCCAGCACCGCCTCGTGCCGCAAGTGCGCCTCAGCCTGTCGATGATCGACGAGCCGCCAGTGCAACAGCCGGAGGCCAAGCCGGGACGCTGCGTCGGCCCGCTGCGAAATCTACCCGAGGCGAAAGTGCGCGATGTGCTGCGCGATGCGGCACTGTTCCGGATGCGGCGAAAAGGCGCGGCACTCTTGCGCGTGGAAGAGATTCACGGCGCGGATGAGATGCTCTTTCAAGCGCTCGCAGGCACCCTCGGCTACAAATCGAACAAGCTGCCGTTCACGCTTCTCGCGCAGCGACTCCCGCTCAAGCTGCTCCGCGCCGCGAAGGAACAGGCGGCGGCGCTGCTCTTTGGCGTGGCGGGTTTTCTGGATCAAAAAGACCTCGCCCCGTTCGACTCGCCGACACGCGTGTATCTTCGCGGCCTGTGGGAACAGTGGTGGCCGCGCCGAGCCGAGTTTGAGCGGCTCACCGTCTCGCGTCCGCTGTGGAAAATGAGCGGTCAGCGCCCGATGAATCATCCTCAACGCCGCCTCGCCGCCCTCGCGCAACTCGTCGCGCAATGGCCGCGGGTTCGTGCTTTGCGGGTCGCATGTCTGCCGGATGCGATCTCCGATTTTTGCGCGGAATTGTCCGATGAATACTGGGACGTTCACTATACGGTGACATCCAAACCGTCGGCAAAACGCATGGCGCTCATTGGCGAAACTCGCGTGACGGAGATGCTCTCGAATGTCTTCTTCCCGCTTGCGCTCGTGAACCATCCGGAGCGCTGGGCGGAGTTCAGCCAGCTCTCTGCGGCGCTGAGCAATTCTCGCGTGGAAATCGCCGCGCTGCGCCTCTTCGGCGACAACCCGCTGGGACAGGAACTGCTCAAAAAAGCAGCCTTCCAACAAGGTCTGCTGCAGGTTTATGAGGACTTTTGCCAGCGCGACGCCAGCGATTGCCAGCGCTGCCTTTTTCCCGAGCAACTCGCCGGGTGGTGACTACGCTTCGAGGTAAAGAATCCGCGCGCAGTTCAGGCAGGTCGTGACGACTTTCGCGGCCTTCACCGAGTTCACGATGTGGGTCTGCGATTTGACGTGGCAGCCCTGGCACACTTCGTTGACGAGTGCGGCCACGGCCAGCGCATCTTTGCGTTCGAAGAGACGCTGATAGTCATCAAGCAGTTCCTCATCGACGGCCGAGGCAAGCTTGTCGCGGCCGACCTGAATCTCGGCAACTTGTGCTTCGATCGCGATGACCTTGGCCTCGATATCGGCAACCTGCCGCTGCACGAGAGCGCGCGTGTCGGCCGCTTCCTTTTCTGCGGCGGCGATGATGGGCTTTTGCGTCTCGGCAGCCTCCATTAGCTCAATCTCTTTGTCTTCGATTCCGGCGATTTCCTTTCGCAGGCTCTCGATTGCGTGGTCGTAGGCCTGATACTCGTCGTTCTTTTTGGTGCCGAGCTTTTGCTGCTCGTATTTGCCGATACGATCTTCACGGGCACGCACTTCGTTCTCCAATTCCTTGCGCTTCACCTCGATCTCCTTCGCTTTCAATTTTGAAGCTTCGAGCGTCGCGGATGCCGTAGCCAGACGGGTGTCCATCGCCTTCTTTTCGAGCGGGGCGTTCTTGAGTTCGATCTTGAGCTGGCGGAGCTTGCGATCGCGGTCTTGGATGACGAGGAGTTGAGTTACAGCGGGCAGAATCATTTCGGATACATTTGCGCAGGCCGACGCACAACGTCAACGCCCAAGGCTCAAAGGGTGATTGTCTGGGTGTGATTAAATGTGGAATGCTGCTGTAGTAGGAAAGGCACCCTGCCTGTCGGGGTGGGATGGGGCTTCCAGCCCGTCCAGAGCGACGTGCAGGAGCCTTTGCGGTGGCCTTTGCGAAAGGACGAGGGGAGACTGGACAGGCTGGAAGCCCATCCCACTCCGACAGCCTAGAAGGCTGTCCTACTACCGTCGCGCGAAGCACGGAGAAAGTAGCTCGCGCTTCCGTT
>JAYSTZ010000683.1:0-2795 GCA_043719365.1 Verrucomicrobiaceae bacterium
CTGGCAGAGCGCCGACATCGGCTGGTTTGCCGACCGCCACAAATGAGAGGGCCTTCAAAGCATTGGCTGCGTGGAAGCCGTGCGCGGATTCGAAGGGCGCAGCAGCCTCGAACGCCGCTACTCCCTCTTCAGCCTGGGTCTGGACGCTGGCCGTTTCGCGCGCGCCGTACGCAGCCATTGGGGCGGGGAAAATCAACTCCACTGGGTGCTCGACGTCGTCTTCGGCAAAGGCAGCCGCCGCGCCCGCACCGGCCACGCCGCCGAAAACCCCACCACCCTGCGCCGCTCGGCGCTCCACCACCTCCTCCTCCCGCAGAATTTAGAGGTGTGAACCCTGCGACTTTCCCTGGAATTATTTCGTGGCTTGAAGGTAAAGCCATCCCCGAAACGACCGAGGCGCGATCGGCATTCGTGGGCCCGTGACGGCTGATTCAGCAGGCAAGGTTGACCGTATTCCCCATCGGCACCTATATGTTCCACGTCGATTCAACGGCGAGATTCCCGGATACACAACCCCGAAACGTAAAAGAGAGAAGGGCACAAAAAATGGCTACTGGGGTCACAGCAACGCACTTCTCCATGGGGAACTTCATCGCCTTTTCCGGCACTGTGCAAATCGCTGTGTCCCTCAACCCGATTCCACCGTCCGGTTGCCTCAATGAACATCTCCACTACCCGAGCCCCACTCATCCGCCGCAAAAGACGGTTAAAAAAGCAGCCCGCAGCAAAATCCGAGAAAATCCTTGCAAGACACGGAACTCGCCGGGATATTTCGCCTCTCTTTTCCAAGAAAAGACCCTATCGTCCAGCGGTTAGGACACCGCCCTTTCACGGCGGATACACGGGTTCGAATCCCGTTAGGGTCACCATTGGCCCGCACCGCACTCTGGGGAAAATGGCTCGTATCCTGTGGAGCGAGTGGCCCCGACTTTGAACCCGTTCGTTGGGTGCCTCGTTCGTTGGGTGCCTATTTCCGCTCCGTTCGCTGGGGAGGAAACTCCTTCCTTCTCTACTTGAGCTTGCTCCCGTCCAATGGTGCGTCTTCTTCAGCAGTCGGCTTCTTGGGCGCAGGTGTGGGTGTGCTGCGGGTGGGAGCGAACGGATTCGCCGGCGTTACCGTCGCCGGGCGCGGCGTCGCTGCAGCAACAGGCTTCGGCGTTGCTACGGGGTCGGGGTTTGGCGTGGGCTTCGTGGATTGGTCGGGTTTTTCGCTGGTGGAGTCCGATTTGGAAAGGCGCGCGCGTTTGGCAAGCGCATCGAAACCGGCCGTGCTTTGGAAGCGGACTTTTTCCATACCGTCCTGACTTACGATGATCTGATATTCCATCTTATCCTTCGCCATGTCGTAACCTTTGTAACCAGTGATCTGGGCCGCTCCGAGCACCATTTCCACCGTTTCAGACGCCTTCAATGCCTTCAATGGTTCCGTCCCCGTATTCCCCTGGATCGTATCTGGCGAACTGTATCCTCGCACGATGATCGTCCACTTCACCTCGCCCTCGGGTTGCGCCTTGATGCTGGTGTTTCTGATCGTCGCCTTCAGCCCCTGGGTCCGATCGATCCTGTCGCCGCTGTAGTAAGAAGACGCTCGCGTATCGTTCCGATCGAGCGTTTTCTTCGACACCGTTAAAGAAACGCCGTTCTTATCCTCGGCATTGACAGAAGCGGAAATCGCGAGAGACCAAACCAATCCAACCGCAACTGGCAGAAGTGCTTTCATATTTGCACCTATAATCAACCCGGCGCGATCGGTCAAACTTATAAGTTGACGCTCCATTCTTGCCCCACAATCCGTCCACACTCCACCGGCAAGACGCTGCACTTTGCGAGTCAGCGAATCCCGGCCACCTCAAATCCCTCGGCCTCCAGCACCGCCCGGATGCGTGCTGGCTGATCCATCTGAATCTCCACCGCGCGTCCTTTCACAGTGCCACCGCATCCACATGTTTGGCGCAGCTTTTTTCCGATCTTCTCGATGACGCTCACGGGCAGATGCGAGGCAAAATCATCGACGACGATCACCGTCTTCCCTCCACGTCTGGCGGTCTCCTTGCGCAAAACCACCCGGCCCATTTTCCAAACCGTCTGCGGCGACTCGGGAACAGGCGCGAGCGCGGGACCGGCCGGCAAGTTTTTCGCGTCGAGCGCCAGCCCGGCAAAGGCGTTATTCAGGCCCGCTTGTTGCGAGTTGGTGTCGATTCGTTTTTTAGGCTCTGGGCGCATGGCTGCTGATGCAGGCAACGTTTCCCTTCCAAATCAAGGATACATGACGGCGACCCTCGTCCGGTAACTGGCAACGACGGTCACGAAAACCGGGTTGCTCTGGAAATCGACGGCCTGATTCGCTTGCAACATCACCAGCCAAGAACCGGGCGCGAACGGGCTAGGATTGCCGGGGACGTTCGTAGTTTCATGCCAAACGGGATTCGACGGCAGAGTGCCCTGATACGCGTACCACTGTGTCTTGAAGGATGCATTGGTGGCGATGACCTTGATTTCACCGGTCGAAAACGGGCCGCCGGGAAGTTGGCTCGACGTGATTGTTATGCCTGCGGGTGTGCTCATGCTTTTTTCATCTAGGGGTTTAAGGCGCGACAGGCGTAAAACTCGGAGCCCATATGTATTTCCACTGAAACCAATAGCCACGCGCTCATTGGTCAAAGTAACTACCAAGGCTCCCGTTAAAGCGACAAGGAAATTCGCCTGAGAACGCTACTTTTCAGCGAACTCAATGATGCCTGTCCAATCGCCTGGAAGAAGCCCTTTCTTCAGCGAGGCAATCCTTTTTACATAAA
>JAYSTZ010000684.1:0-2795 GCA_043719365.1 Verrucomicrobiaceae bacterium
TTTCCAAAAACTCAACAAATCGCGCCCTCGAATAACCAAGTGTTTTCAAAAAATCAGAAAGACAGGACTGGCTCTACTTCACTGGCGCGAGGGCGTCATCGTAGCCGCCTGTCGGGTCAAAGCGGAACTTCCACTGGCTGTCGATTCGCTTTCCGCCGACCATAGCGGTCACCGTGGCGGTGTATTCGCCGGGATCGAGTGGCTTCGGCAATTTTGCAGAAATCGTCGTCTTGGCCGCATCGACCCAGGTGAACGGGATCAACCCCGCGCCGCTGAGCCGCAGCGACACTGTATTCGGGTCGAATGCTCCGAGCGTGCTCAAGTTGGCTTGAAGCACAGGATGCGGGTCGCGGATGCTTTCGCCGTCCATCGGCTGGGTGAGCATCGCCGACGGCGCCCCCCCCGCAGATGAGCTGGCCGCGGGCGCGAGCGGCGCATCGACGGTCTGGACACGGCCGGACCATGCAAAGACGGGCACAAAATCCTGAGGCCGGGAATCGAGCCAGCTATAACGCGGCACGCGATCCGATGGACCGGCAAAGCTCGCCCGCGTTGCGCCGAGGGTGAAAGCTGCCTCGTATCCCGCTTGATGGACCAGCTCCTGGATCCGCGGAGAGTAGCTGCCGAAAGGGTATGCGTAAGTCGCGCATCGGATCCCGAGCTTTTGCTCGAGAAGCTGCTTGGCACCGGAGATCTCCTGTTTCAGCCATTCCTCGTAAACTTCCGACGGTTTGCCCTGCGTGTCGCGAAGGTTTGCGTGGGACTGGCTGTGGCATCCTATTTCCACGCCTTCGTCGCGCAGGATGGCGAGCTGCTCCCATGTGATGGAGCTGCCGCGGCTGATGAAATTCGTGTAAACGAAACACGTCCACGGGTAGCCGTACTTCTTTAAAATGGGGCGCGCGATATCGAACGCAGATGAGAATCCGTCATCGATGGTGATCATTGCGCTGCGGGCCGGGATGGTTTTTTCTCCGCGCTTCCATGCGAGAAAATCCTGCATCGAAATCACCGTGATGTTTGCATCCTTCAGCTTCTGCATGTGCTCCTCAAATACCGCCGGAGCGATGTGGAGAGCGGCCGGCGCAGTATTTTCAACGCGGTGGTAAAGCAGGACCGCAACCTGTGCAGTTTTATCCACGGCAACCGGGGCACCGGACGCGACCGGGGTCGCAGGCTGGGGGTTCACCAGACCGGTGAGCGGTGCTTTGAAGGGCGACTGCCCCGGCGTTGGCGCAGGCTCGATCTTTACGTCCGGCGCAGGACCGACGAGCGATTTGTCTGCCTTTTTCCAAAACTGAATCCGCTCCAGCGAAGCCGGTGCCCACCGCTCGAGAGAGAAGTACACGGCAGTGAGCAGGAGGGCGAAAATAAGAAACTTTCGCACGGGCGAACGTTTGGGCTCTTCTTCGAGGTAGTACATAGTGACTGCCCGATTGAACCGTCATTCCAGAAAATGGCGAGCGGGAAACAAGGAAGAATGATCGTCCTTGTTTCGGCTGAGGAAAATGGGAGGCGTCGTTCGCGGGGCGAACCGCGCTCAAGGAGGCGTTGCTTTTTGTCCGGCAATCCTTAGTTTCCCGGCTGTGAAACTGACTGCGACTCAACGGCTGCTCTCCCAGACTGCGAACCGGCTTCGCCTTGCCGCAGTGGGCTCGTGGAGTCATCGGGCGCTACTGGGGCTCGCCGCGCTTTTTGCGGTCGCGCTTATCGGCTCGCGGCTTCTCGGGGTGTTACCGCTGGCGTGGTTTCGGTGGGAGACGCTGCTCGTGGTTCCGGGTGTCGCGATTCTGGCCGGGCTGATCATCGCCCGCCGACCGGACCCGGCGGTGGTGGCGCGAGTCGTGGATGAGCGTTCCGGGAGCAAGGAGCTCTTTCTCTCCGCAATCATGATGCAGGACAGCGCGGCGGACTTTGCACCGGTCGTGCGCGAGCAGGCCGAGCAGATCGCCCCGACGCTGCGGGCGGCGAACCTCGTTCCATTTCGTTGCGGAACGCAGGTGCGAAACGGTCTCCTCGCGCTCGCGGTTCTTGCCGCCGGGACGCAATGGCTCCCGCGGCTTGATCTGCTAAAAATGGAACAAGGGCGTCAGGCGGCGACTCAACAGGAGAAAAAACTCGCCGAGGCAAAAAAGCTCACGGAAATCCGGAAGGAAGAGCTGAAAGAAAAAGGCGGCCTGTTAAAAGAGCAGGTGGAGCAAGCTCTCAGCAAACTCGACAAAACCCTGAAGGACATGAAGCCGGAGTTGAAGGCGGACAACGCAAAAAAGCTGAACGAGCAGGCGCAGGACGTCTCCGATTTATGGAAGAAGGCCACGGCCGATTTGCCGAAGCTCATGGAAAACGTGGAGCGGACCGCGCAGCAATTTGGAGCAAACGAGCAGGCCCGCGAAATGAAGGAGATGCTCGAAAAGCTGAAAAAAGGCGACGCTTCAGCACTCAACAAAGCGCTCGAAGAGGCACGCAAAAAACTGGAGGAAATCGCAAAGATGCCAGACGGCGCGGAACGCCAGAAGAAGATGGAGCAAATGGCGAAGGAGCTCGCAAAGCTGTCGAACCAAATGAAGGAGCAGCTCGGCGACAAAGGCCCAAACGAAGCGCTGAAGCGGGCTCTGGAGCAAATGGGCATGGCGAAAAATAAAGAGGCCGCACAAGAAGCGCTTCAAGCCGCCGCCGACTCGCTGAATCTCACGAAGGAGGAACTGGAGCAAATGGCCGAAAATTTCAAAGACGCCAACAACCTCGAAGACGCGCTGAAGAATCTCGCGAAGGCAAAGCAGCTCAACCAGGACGGC
>JAYSTZ010000685.1:0-2793 GCA_043719365.1 Verrucomicrobiaceae bacterium
GCAGGCCGCGCAGCAGGCCGGCATCCGCATTCATCAGTTCGTGCATGAGCCGCTCGCGGCGCTTTACGGCTACCTTCGGGCAAAGCAGAATTTCCGGCAGGAGCTTGCTAATCTGGACCGGCGTCTCGTGCTCGTCTTCGATTGGGGCGGCGGCACACTTGATCTGACACTCTGCCAGCTTCACGACGGCGTGTTGACTCAGGTGTTCAACGCGGGCGATGCCGACGTCGGAGGAGACAAGTTCGACCTACGGCTTCGTCAACTCGTGCGCCAGAAGCACGAGGCCCAACATCCCAAGGCGGACTGGACTCGGATGCAGCCCAGTGCCGAGTCGCGTCTGATCCAGGCGTGCGAGGATGCCAAGATTGCTCTCTCGACGCGTCCAACTAGCGCTCTCTACGTGCGCGATCTACTCGCTGTTCCGGGGCCGGAGAAAGACCTCCGTCTCGAAATCACCAAGCCGGAACTCGAAGGTTCGGTTCGCGACCTTGTTTTCCAAGGTCTGAGCAAAATCGAAACACTGCTCGACATGGCTGGCGTCCATCGTGGCGCGGTTGAATTCTGTCTTGCGACAGGCGGGATGGTTTCCATGCCTGCAATTCAGGAAGGGCTGCGGGAAATCTTCGGCATGAACCGGCTGCGTCTCGTCGAAAATGCCGCTACCGTCATCTCGGAAGGTGCTGCTTGGATTGCCCACGACCGCATCGGATTGCAGTTGGCGAAACCCATTGAACTGCTCCACGCCGACAACAGCTACGTCGAAATCATCCCCACCGGCACAGCGTTGCCGCTCGATGGCAAAGCCATCCAGTCCCGCTTCTCGATGTATTGCGTCGATCCGAGCGACGGGTTCGCCAAGTTCCTCTTTGCCCGCCCCAAATGGCCCAAGCGCGAATCGCAAACCGACCCGCGCGTGCCTTACACACATTTCACACTCCCCGTGGATAAGCACAGCAAGCCGCTGTTCGAGAAACTTGATGTGCAGGTCAGCATCGACCATGACCTGATTGCCGAAGTGCGTGCCATTTCCACGATGCGAGGCCACAGCAAGCAGGCCCGCATCCACGACCTAGAATTCGGGTTGAGCGTGAACGGTGTCGAGATCGAAGGAAGCCCCAAATAAATTACCAACCCTACAGTTGAATGGAAACTGACGACCGCAAACCGATGGTCAAAACGCCCGGAGAAGTCCGGGTGCGGAGCAATGTCTGCTTTGAGCGGAATGCCTGGCATTTAGTCCCGGGAGATTTGCTCAAAGCTTGCCGTTTGCCCCTGCACGACATCACGCCTCAGCAGCGGCGTGAGATGATGTATTACGAGCGATGCTGCATTTGTCGGAAGACTGTTTTCGTGCTTATGGAAGACGGCTGCGATTACTGCGCGACGGGCGGGCACGGCGTTCCGTCTGTTGCCGAAGCAACACGCCGCCGGGTAATGCGTTTCCAAGAGGAGGACAAGCAGCTTGGCAACGTAGCATTTGGTTGAATCGCGGCCTTTTTCTCCGATCGAATTCGTGATCGAAGGTTGAGTTGACCCGTGCGAGCCGCTCCGTCACGAAGGCCCGGTTCGAAAACACATTGTTGTCATCGAATAAAATCATCGCTGAAATGAAACTCATCCTCGCCACCGTTCTCGCTATGATCAGTTCCGCCGCCATCGCCGCATCCCCGCCATATCAGCGCATGGATTATGGGCCGGCGCTGTTTTGGACGTATCAAGTTGCGCCGGGGAATATCGCGCAGAAGGGCATCGCGGTTCGTCTCGATGATGGGCCGGGCGGCGTGAGCAAGGGACGCGCGTGGATGGTGTATGACCACGACACGATGCGCGTGGCGGCGGCGACCACGGGAGAATTTGTGGATTGGAAGGGCATCGCTTTCGATGGCAGCCACGGCACGCACACGAGCCTCAAGGGCGAGCGGCACTTCGTGAATCCCGTCGGTCCCGGTTGGGCGTCGCCGGAAGGCAAGTGGGAGGACGCGCGCGTGGTGGGCCGCGACAAGCGGATGTTTGGTCCGCTGCCGCGCGAGTGGGCGCATTACGAGGGAATGTATCTGCACGGCAGCAAAGCGGTCATCGCCGCGAGCATCGGCGGGACGCGCGTGCTGGAATCGCCGGGCTGGATCGACCACGGCTCCAACGCGGTCTTCACCCGCACGCTGAATGTCGGTGCGGCGAAGAAGCCGCTGTTGCTGCGCGTCGCGCCGGACTCGGTGAACGTCGTGCTTTCCGGTGACGGCTCGCTTCGTAAAGAGGGCGGCTTCTGGCTCGCGGCACTTCCTGGTGCGGCGAAGACGAGGTTGTTCATCTCGCGCGCCGACGAACCGGCGCTCGCCAAGCTGGTGAAGACCTTCAACCCCTCGCTCGACCTCGAACCGCTGACCCACGGCGGGCCGCTGCGCTGGGCGCAGGAAGTCACCACGACTTCGGTGGCCGGCAAAGCGGACGGCGCGTTCGTTGCCGACACGTTCACGCTGCCGACTGAGAATCCCTGGCAAAGCTGGATGCGTCCCGGCGGCTTTGATTTCACGCCCGACGGCAAGGCGGCCATCGTGGCCACTTGGAACGGTGACGTGTGGCGCGTGGACGGCTTGATGGCGGCTGCGCCTGCGCCGTTGCGTTGGCGGCGCATCGCGAGTGGATTGTTTCAGCCGCTGGGCGTGAAGTTTCGTGGCGACGAACTGTTCATCACCTGCCGCGATCAGCTCGTGCGGCTGCGCGACCTGAAAGGCGATGGCGAGACGGACTTCATCGAGAGTTTTAACAACGACCATCAGGTCACCGAGCACTTCC
>JAYSTZ010000686.1:0-6462 GCA_043719365.1 Verrucomicrobiaceae bacterium
CGCCTTGCGACAAATCACCACTCACTTCTCACCAATCACAACAACCATCACAGCACAACGGGCGAGGCACTAGTCGCAGGGCGCGGGGTAACCCATGCCCCCCACTTCGTCATACGTTATTGCTGCCCGCCTTCCAGCCAAGGGCGCGCTCCTTGGCTGGTCGGACGCTGCCGGACTACTTGCCGGTCGGCACGTAGCTCTTGCCTCCGCCGTTTTTGACGACGTGCGGCTGGACTGGTGTGCTCGTGGAGCAGGCTGTGATGACGTTGACCGCGAGAGCGGCGAGTACGATACGGATGGTATGTTTCATTTTTATTTTGGTTTGTTTGTTTTGCTCTGAGGAAATGGTTCTACGCGTCGGGCGGCGCGGCAAATGTGCGGCCTGTGGGAATAGGGCGCTCGATGACTTTGCGGAAGGCGGCGTCGGTCTCGCGTGGAGTGGTGCCGATTCGTTCCTGGAAGACGGCTGCGCCGATGACTCCGACATTTGCGGTGCCGCGCTTCTTCAAATTGGCGTAGGTCTCCGGCACTGTGCCGAAGCGGAATGCGGCGACGCTGCCATCGCTCGTGCGAAATCCGTCCACGGCCAGGGTCTCATCGGCGTTCACGATGTAGCCGCGCTTTTTGGAGCTGCCGGATTTGCCGTCGAGAACGTCGAGGCCGTCCACGGTGAGGACGATTTCCAGGCGCTTGTCGGTCTCGTTTTTTACGACGATCTCATACCGCTCTCCGGTGATGCCGACCGCGAATCGTTTGCGCTTTAGCTCGTGGCCGGCGAACCATTGGCCGTCCTTGTCACGAAGGCCGATGCTCACGAGGCCGTTTGCCGTGGGATAAAGGCCGGTGCGATGTTTGGACTCGCCGCCGAGGTAGTCGAGCATGGCGTCCACGCCTTCGTTGTCGTTATAGTACAGAATGCCGACGCCGCCGGGACGATCCGTCCACCCACGGACGAAGCTGGCTTTTTCGACCCACGACTCGCGCTGTTCTCCCCATACTGTTCCGATGCCGGGGCGTTCGCCGGTGTCGGTGATGGGCAGGCCGGGGGAACGCGCGGCGGTACGCTGCGGCGAAGTCGAGCAGCCAGTGACAAAAAGAGCGGCGGTCGCGATGATGGCAATGAGTGATTTCATGTCGGTCGGGTAGCAGCGTGAGGGCTGCTTGGACAGCTACTTTCGGTGGGTAGCGACGACGCCCCGCCAAAACTCCGGGATTTCGCGAAGGAGCTTTTCCATGGCATCGCGCTGCGCTTGTTGCTTGCGCCGTTCGAGCGACTCGCTGCTGCCCGCGACCATGACGACGCCGGACTTTGCAGCGCTTTTCTCGATCGTCCCGTAAACGTATCCTGTCCGCGTATCGACGAGGGCTGCGAGGCCGGTAGCGATGATTTCGTAACGGTTGTTCGGGAAGAGCCCGAGCGTCGCTAGCGTGAGTGGTGTGAACATCTGGCCGTCGGTGGCGTTGGTTTCGACCGAGAGAATGAGCACTACATCGGCGTGCAGGCGTGCAGCGGCTTCGCGCAGGCGCAAGTCGGCGACTTTATTGGCGTCGGGATGCGCGGAATCGTTCTCAATAATGTCCGAGACGATCGGCAGCGCGCGGAGGTCGGGCAGGTTTTTGAGCGGGTCGAGTTTGCCGAGCGCATCGAGTGCGCGGAGGTGCGTGATTGCGCAGGATCCTTGTGGAGCGACGGCGACGGTGGCTGGGAATGAAATGGTCGGTTTCGCGTTGTAGGCCCGCGAAATGAGGGTGTGCGAAAAGGCCTCCTGCTGCTGGGCGCGGGCGGCTCTTACGTTCGGGGAGTTGACGTAGGATGAGCATCCAGAAAAAATCGAGGTGGCGGTGAGAGTGAGTATTAGTGAGGTCTTGCGGTTCATGTGCTAGAAATACAGCACTTGGTCCTCGGTGTGCAAGAACTTTGTGCTAGAAAAACTGCACTTTCTTTTTGACGTCCCGTTTTTTCCGGGCAGAATAAGCCCGTGCCTGCTGAACAACCCGATTCTCTTTCCCGCCGCGAGCGCCAGATTATGGACATCATCTGGCGTGCAAGTCGCGCGTCGGCAAATGAAGTCCACGATCAACTTTCCGATGCGCCAAGTTACTCCGCCGTCCGGGCGCTGCTCTCGGTGCTCGTGACGAAAGGCCACCTGCGCCACGAGCGCGAAGGAAAGCGCTACGTGTATTTGCCGACTTCATCGCCGGAAAAGGCGAGCAAGAGCGCACTGAAGCGCATCCTCGCAACGTTCTTTAACAACAGCCCGGCGGAACTTGTCGCCACGCTCATCGACCCTAAGGATGTGGACGACATCGAGCTCTCCCGTATCAAGGCAATGATCGACGAAAGGAAACACCAATGAACATCACATTTGATTGGGTGCTGCGCTCGCTCGCAGTCGGCGGAATCGCGGCGGCCTGCGTCTTTGCATGTCCGGCAGCATGGCGCGGCCACATCCGGCGTGCGGTTCCTGCGGTCGCATTTTTCGCGCTCCTCCTTTCGCCGCTGGCGATTTTTGCGCCAGTGAAAGTTCACGCGCCCGCTGCGTTTTCAGGTCTCGCCGCGGCACCAGCAGTGGCAGCGAACTGGCTCGTTGTGGTGTGGCTTTTCGGGGCGCTCGTCTGTCTCGCTCGGCTGGCAAACGGTGTATTCGCGATTCGTGCGTTGGTGAAGGATACATGTGCAGTCCCCGGGACTGAATGGACGGAATGTCTCGAGTCCGCACAAGCGACGCTAGGCCTTCGCGGGAAGACGCATCTTCGTCTAGCCGGCCCCGGTTTTATCCCCAGCGCGACCGGGCTTTTTCACCGGACGATTCTGCTTCCCGATGAGGCACTGCAGTGGACCAAGGAGCAGCGCCGTCTCGTTTTGCTGCATGAGCTCGGCCATTTTCAGCGTGGTGATTTATGGATTCACGCACTCGGCCGAATTGCCTGTGCCGTGCATTGGTTCAATCCGTTTGCGTGGATCTTGCAGCATCAACTCTCGGTCGATCGTGAGTATGCGGTGGATGAACTGGTCGTTGAGCACGGCGTCACTCCCACGGACTACGCCACGGTGCTCTGGCAAATGGCCAATGCCGCCACACGCCGCCCGGCAGCAGCTTCTGCTTTTCTTGCGATGGCTGAGCGGCAGCCCGGAAAACTCGAACAACGCGTCCGCAGAATTCTGGCGCCGGTACGCCGAAAGAGCCGCGTCCTTCGCGCAGTGGATGGAGCGGTTTGCGTCGTGGCGGGCCTGCTGTTGCTCGTGTGCTCTGCCTGCCGCCCGATTGAAACCGGTCATCCGGACCAGACGGAAGTCGAGCTGCGTCTTTCCGCCGATCCATTTCCTGGAGAGTAGTGCTCTGTCAGTCGTCGTTTGACGGCAAACCAGCGTGTTTATCGGCTGTAATTTGTGAATGGTGAGAAGTGATTGGTCGCAAGCGGAAAGGCCCGCGTCAGTAACCCGCGTCCATTTCCCGTGAGCGACTCGGCCGATTCGCCCGAGGGCAAGCTCATCGGCGGCGCAGTCCCTGAAAACAAAGGCAAGGCACGCACCGCCAGTCCCACCACTTACGTGACAAAGGACGGCGCGCCTTTTCTCATCATGCGCGGAGACAAAGATCCTCTTGTGCCAAGCGCGCAGAGCACGGAACTGCACGACCTTCTGGAAAAAGCAGGCGCCCCGTCGAAGCTCGTCATTCTCCCCGGTGCGGGCCACGGCGGCCCGCAGTTCGACGCGCGCGAGACGATTCGGTAAGTGTCGGAGTTCTTCGTGAAAACGCTGAAAGAATGACACATGTGGTGGCAACGGCAGAAAAGTTGCTACTGAGCGATTGCGGCACTTCCGCAAAGTTTTTTAACATAACCATGAAAGCAATCGTCGTATTTGTCGCGCTGTCTCTCGCTCCCGCGTTCGCGCAGGCCCCGCGCATTCCCGCACCGGCGGGTGCGGCCACTGCGACGCCGAAGAAGCCCGAGCCCGACCTGCTCAGCCTCAAGCCCTGCATCGTCCAGTATGAGTCCGACGGCCTGATCCTGCCGCGGATTTGCTTTACTGGATCGAAGTCCCGCGTCCTTTTTTCCGAACCGAACGGCTTTAAATTGAACGAGGAAACCACAACTTTCACCCTCGTCTCCAAGGTGGAGCGGACCGCGATTGTGCAATGCGTCAGCTCCGCCGCGATAGTTCTGCCGCTCGACACCGCCGAACGCCGAAAGTCCATCCGCGAGACCATCCTCGCCACTGCGCCGAAGGATGCCGCTCGCGTGGAGATGGTGTCGGAAACCGAAAACCCATTTCCAATCAATGGCTGGACTACGTTCCAGTTCACCATGAGCTACGGGCTTTTTGGGCAGACCTACAAAAAGCAGGTCGTCTTCGTCCGCTTGCATCAGTTCCAGGAATTGCAATTTATCGCCCAGGCGCCGGAGAAATATTTCGGCAACTGCTCGGGCGCGATCGCAGCCATTTTGAAGAACTGGTATCAGGAGCCATTGAATACCGCCGCCTCGTCGAAACCGAAAGCCGTCGGGGAGTAAAAGGCGCGTTGCCAATTCGAGATTCGCCGCTTAACACACGGCATGATCCGCGAAGTAATCGTCCTCGGCGGTGGAACGGCCGGCTTCCTCTCGGCGCTCACGCTAAAAATCAAACTCCCGCATCTCCGAATCCGCGTCGTGCGGAGTAAGGAAATTGGCATCATCGGCGTCGGTGAAGGCAGCACGTCGGATCTGCCGTATCATCTCCACGGCTACCTCGGGCTGGAGCAAACGCGATTTTACAAAGAGGCGCGGCCTACGTGGAAGCTCGGCGTCCGTTTCCTTTGGGGGCCGCGGTCACACTTCAACTACACCTTCACCCCGCAGATGGCGTCACATCTTGATGGCGCGAGGAAAACGCACGGCTTTCACATGTGGGACGACTTTGAAGACTGCGATGTAAACTCATCGCTCATGTCGCGCGGAAAGGTATTTGCACGTAATCAGAGCGGCCTTCCCGAGATCCGCCGCAACTACGCCTACCACATCGAGAATGCGTGGATGGTGGAATACTTCGAGAAGATGGCCTTGGAGCACGGCGTCGAGATCACTGAGGCCACCGTAGAGCATGTCGAGCGCGGCGGCGAAGGTGTTGCTTCGCTGACGCTCAATACCGGCGAACGAATCACCGCAGACCTCTATATCGACGCCAGCGGCTTTCGCTCCGAGTTGCTCGGCAAGGCGCTCGATGAGCCTTTCGAAAGCTACAGCGACGCGCTCTTTTGCGATCGTGCGGTCGCCGGAGGTTGGGAACGCAGCGACGAGCCAATCCTGCCGTACACCGTCGCCGAGACGATGGATTCCGGATGGGCCTGGCAGATCGAGCACGAGGAACACATCAATCGCGGATACGTATATTCCACTGCATTCATTAGCGACGAACAAGCCGAGGAGGAGTTTCGGAAGAAGAACCCGAAGGTGAGAAACACCCGCGTCGTGAAATTCCGCACCGGACGCTATCGCCGCTCGTGGGTGGGCAATGTTTTCGCAGTCGGCAACGCGCACGGATTCGTCGAGCCGCTGGAGGCCACCGCGATTTTTGTCATCTGCCAGGCGTTGAGATTTCTCGCAGGGGCGCTCGAGGAAAACGATTGCCGCATCTCGCCTACGATGCTCGACTCGTGCGACCGGATCATCCGCAAACTGTGGGATGAGATCCGCGACTTCCTCGCTGTCCACTACCGCTACAACACGCGGCTCGATACCCCGTTTTGGGAAGCCTGCCGCAACGAAATCACTCTCCACGGGGCTGCGCGTATCGTCGAACACTACCGCGAAAACGGACCCAGCATGTTTGCCCAGCTCGACGTGCTCCCGCCATCGTCGAGCCTCTTCCAACTCGACGGCTTTTACACGCTCCTGCTCGGCCAAAAAGTCCCGCACGATCGCCCTCACACGCCGTCCCCGGCAGAGCAGGCCAAGTTCGCCGACCACCGCATCCGCAATGCGATCGCCGCGAAAAGCGGCCTTACAATCCCTGAAGCGCTGGCTTTCATCCGCAACCCGCACTGGAGCTGGACTCCGGGATTCTTCGGAAAATAGCGCGGCACATTCTGTTGGAACTGGAACTTGATGAAGCGGCCCTGAAATCACAAGCAAGGGCGAGCCATTTGTGTAGATAACGCCGATTTCGGGGATTACCGGCTCGGTTTTCAGTGATTTCACTTCAGAGCGGTCCCACAGCGATGCATACACGGCGGGAGAGCCCCAAATAAATAAACCTAGAAGCGTGATTGGGATAATCTTCCATCCGTTGGAAAAAGCTGATGTAGAGAGGGATGCAACGTCAAAATACACCCTTGAACACTCGCCCGCAAGGTGAGAAGTAAAACAAATGGGCAGACCCATTGTAAAACAGACCCATTGTAAAACCCATTGTAAAACACATTGTAAAACACATTGTAAAACACACCTAGCGGCTTTTATACAGCAGGGCGGCGTCGC
>JAYSTZ010000687.1:0-2773 GCA_043719365.1 Verrucomicrobiaceae bacterium
GCGGCGAGAGCGAGGAGTTCTTCAAGCTGCGGACCTTCGCCGGCGATCGTCAGCGTCGCTTTTGGAAACGGACGCGCAAATTCAGCGAAAGCGCGCAGCGTCGTCGCGAGCCCTTTTTTCGCGATGAGCCGACACGCCTGCACGCACCGCCAGGTGCCATCCGGCGGCAAGGTCCGCTGCAAAAATGCGATCTGTCCGAGCGGCACGCCGGTCCGATGCAGGCGGATTTTTCCCGGATCGCAGCCCATCTCTACGAGCCGCTTCCCGATCGACTCCGACCGCACGAGCAGCAGCGCGCATTTCTCAAACATGCGCCGCGTCCGCTCCGCATCCTGATCAAACCCCGCATCCGCACCGTGAAAACTCACGATCACCGGCACGTCGGCAATTTCCAGCAGCGGCAGCAAATGCACGCCGATGTGCCCAAAATAAACATGGAGCACCCGCGCCCCGACGCGGTGCAACTCCGCCAGCGTGCGCCGCGCTTCCGATCGGTAAATCGTAATCGGCTGCCTGCGAATTTGCTTTTGCCAAAGTCGCCGGAGCGGATGCGTGAGCGGCTTTGGCTGGAGCATGATTTCAGAGAAAGGAAACGCATCCGCATTCTCCCGCTTCTGGCAAAAAACCACAGGCCGATACGCGTGCAGCGCCGTGATCTGCCGATAGACGTGCAACATCTCGGGCTTCAGAAACGTGACGACGTATTGCGCCGCAACCGGCAGAGCCTCGGGAACGTCGCTTGTTGAAATCACGCGCTGACCTATCTTGCTAACGCCATGCGGAGAGAAGTCGAAATTCTAAATGAACTCGGTCTGCACGCGCGCCCAGCGGCGGAATTCGTGCGCGCGGTGCGCGACTTCGACTGCGACGTTTTCATCATCAAAGGCGACGCGCAATTCTCCGCAGGCAGCATCATGGAAGTGCTCACGGCGAACCTCGACTTCGGCTCGCGGATCACGCTCGAAGCCACCGGGCGCGACGCGGAAAAAGCGCTGATCCGGCTGGAGGCGTTGTTGCAGGAATTTAAGACGCAGGAAGAGGCTTAGAAGCGACACACTCGCGGGGATTTCAGTTGTCAGATTCCTGCGGACAGGATAGAAAACCAACTCGCGGCCTTTCCCAGAACTCCCCCGGCGCAAGCGGTTCCACTTAGCAACCCGCAGTCATTGTTTCTATGAACACCGAGTATTCCTCCGTCCGCACCCCCTCCCTCCTGCGTCGCCTCGTCACCCTGGCCGCGTTCGCGTGGCTCTTCGGAATTTCTCCGATTCATCTCGCCGCCGATCCAGGCAACCTCACGGCCTCGATTCAATCCACCCAGGGACTGGTGGGAAAGCAGGTCTGCCTGCAATGGGTAGCGCAGCCGGGCGTGCAATACGTCGTGCAAAAATCAGCGTCGCTCACCGTGACCGGCACACCGGGCGGAACGGGCCCCTACAAAAGAGTGGCCCTCGTCACCGCAGGAGGCACGACCTGCCAGTGGATCGATCCCGAGACTCCCGGCGCGAAAGCATTTTACCGCATCGAAATCCCCGCTCCTCAAGTTTTCTCCCTCGAACCTCCAATTCTCTCCAGCACCGGTGGCGACATTTTCCTGCGCGCCCAGTTACTCCCGCCCGGTTCGTTCCTCGCGCTGGAAATCCCGGGGCAGTCTCCGGTGTTTGTGGCCCTCGATCCGGTCGCGGGGCAACCGGGCGTCTGGCGGGCGAGCATCTCTTCGGGCGCGATCGTTGGCATCGCCATCGGCTCGACGATCCGCGCAAGTGTGGTGAATTCCAAGGGCATCACTGTTTGTCCCATCGAGCAAGCGATCGAGATCACGGCGACTGGCTATGCCTCGGATGCACCCCCGTGGCTTCCGCCAGCGGCTCCGGTGCCCCAGGCGCAGAGCAATCCAATCCCGGGAATTGGTATCGTCGTAAAAAAAGGTTGGAAGCCGTATATGGGCCGCGTGATGCCCGGGCCTGACGACGATTGCGATGGCTCAGCCGACGACTTTTGGCTCAGCAGGAAGGGTTACGAATATTACAAAGCGCAATCGGACCTCTCCAGTGCCGGAGCCCACACGAATCCGTATTTCGCGGAAAATAACATGCAAGGCGAGATGCCGCGTGGCGCGAAATCCACGCACTCCTTGCTGATGCCTGCGCTGATGAAAGCCAAGGAAAAGGCGAATCGAACGAAATGCGCCAGCAATCTCCGTCAGACAGGCATGGCTTCCGGACTGCCTGGCGAAATCACCGCCGAGCAATGCGACCTTGCGCTGCCATGTCCCGCAGGTCCGCCGCTGGAGTGGGTGCGCACGTATCGCAGTAAAGCTCCTCTTTCCTCCAGTCACGGCCCAGGCTGGGATTTTTCCTACAACATTTACATCGAACCGGTCCCGCTCGCCGCAGGCGTGAATGCGACGCGGGTGGTGGTGCATGATGGTGGAGGGCGTGCCGATACTTACGTGCGCCAGGCCGACGGCACTTTTCGCTGCAATGGAATGTTCCGCGAAGGACGGTTCAATCCGGACACGTCTTTCACGCTAACCTTTTCCGACAAGAGTGCGTGGATCTTTTGCCAGCTCGTCGGCGCACCGTGGTCGGGCCGCATCGGAAGCATCACCGATCGCAATGGTGTATCGCTAAGCTTCACTTACAACAGCGGCCAACTAGCCACGGTGAGCGATGCCTTTGGTCGCAGCCTGTCTGTGTCATGGGATCCTAAGGGACGGATCGATAGCGTCTCCGACTCCACGGGACGCAGCGTTTCCTACGCTTACTTCGGC
>JAYSTZ010000688.1:0-2773 GCA_043719365.1 Verrucomicrobiaceae bacterium
AACTCCTCCGGTGGCGTCAATTCGTCCACAAACTGCGCCACAAGTTTCCCAGCCACGCGCGATTTTGGCGCACCGAGCACCCGCAGCGTCCGCGTCATCGCGCCGATCCGCACCGTCACGACTTCGCCCGCGCGCGCCTCATGCGCCGGCTTCGTATTCTCCCCGCCGATTTTCACATGCCCCGCTTTAATCGCCGTCACCGCCAGCGATCGCGTCTTAAAAACCCGCACCGCCCAAAACCATTGATCGAGTCTCATCTTCGCCTCAGTCCTCCTCGCCTTCCTTAATGCGATACACCCGCTTGCGGCGAAGGCGCAGCCAGTTATTCATCGTCTTCCGCAGCTTCTCCTTTCGGGAAAGGTAACGCGGGTTCAGTTCCGTGCCCTCTTTGATCTGCCGCAGGATTCCCTGCACCGAAAAATCCGCCGTCGGCAAAATCGTGTAAGCCGTCCCGACCGCCCCCTCGTGGTGCGCATCGCTGCCCGCCGTCTTCGGATGCCCCTTCTCCGTCGCGTATTGAAACGCCATCTCGTTGAACCGCTTCAGCGTCGTCGCCGCGTTAAAAACTTCGAGCCCGTCGATCTCCAAAGTCTCCAGCACCGACTCCCGAATCCCCGCGCGAAACCGATCGTAAGGATGCGCCGGAATCGCCACGCCGCCCGCATCGTGGACGAGCTTGCAGACTTCGATCGCCGGCGTGTGTTTCAGATACGGCAGCATCACGCCGAGGCAAAGTAGATGCCCTTCCGCCGTGCTCACTTCGACTCCGGGAATGATGAGGAAATCATCCACCGGCAGCCCATCCCCGCGCGCCAGCCCTTTTTCCAGCAGGTAGCGAAAGCCATCGCTCGTATCGTGATCCGTCAGCGCAAAACCGTGCAGCCCTTTCTTGCGCGCGCTCGCGATCAGCGACTCGGGGCTGCTCACCCCATCGCCGGAAAACCACGAATGGCAGTGCAGGTCGATGTGGTATGACATTGCGGAGAAGATGGCGTGCGGGCACCTTTTGCGGAAGATGAAATTACGATTCCTGCCCGCCGTGCTCGCCATTTCCCTCGTCGCCGCGCGGGCCGATTTCACCATCGAGCAAAAGGTGGACGGCCTCGGGCAGCAGTCAGGAAGTATCATCGTGCGCATCAAAGACACGCAGGTTCGCGCCGAGCTTTCGCCGCAGATCAGCTACATCATCGACGGCGCGAGCGGAGACAGCATCACGCTCATGCACGCGCAGAAGGGTTTCATGAAAGTGTCCGCCGAACAGGGCAAGGCGCTGATGGAGCAAATGCAAAAATCGGCGGGCGCAGGCGGCACCCCGCCGAAGCCCGTCGCGACCGGTCAAAAGGAAAACGTGGATCAATGGCCCGCAGAAATCTTCACCTGGTCGAGCGGTGCCCTCGCCGTGCGCTACTGGGTCGCCAAAGATTTCCCAAACGCCGCCGCCATCCAAAGCGCGATGGACAAAGCCCGCGCCGGCGGCCTCGGCGCGCTAAATAAAAACCTGCTCCCCGCCAGCTCCGACTTCCCCGGCCTGGTCGTAAAAACCGAGATGAAGACCAAAGGCAAAGTCGTCACCAGCACGATCGTCTCGGTGAAAGAAGAGCCCGTGGACGCCAAACAATTCGAGATCCCTGCCGACTACAAAGAACTCCCCACGCCCGCATTGAATCCCCCGGAAAAGTAGCAACTCCCTTCCGTCCGCTTCCTCTTAATAATCCTCATTCGGCTTCCGCCATGAAGGGAGATTAAGAGGAAGCGGACGAGGAAGACAAAATCGTTCTCCATCATGCCGCGTCTAATCCTCGCCTCCGCCTCCCCGCGCCGCCGCCAACTCCTCGCCGAGCACGGCTACGACTTCACCGTCGTCCCCGCCGACGTGGAAGAAATCGCCCCCGTCTATTTCACCCCGCGCGAAGTCGTCCTCTGGAACGCCCGCATCAAAGCCCAAGCCATCGCCCGCCAGCACCCCGGCGAACTCGTCCTCGGCGTCGATACCCTCGTCGCCTTCGGCAACCGCATCTTCGGCAAACCCCGCGACTTGGACGAAGCCTTCGCCATGGTCAGCGCACTCAACGGCCAAACTCACGAAGTCTTCTCCGGCGTCTGCCTCACGCGCCTCGCCGACCAGAAAGAACATACCTTCGCCGAAGTCACCCGCGTCCATTTCCGCCAGCACAACCCCCCCCGACTCCGCGCGTATCTGGCCCGCATCGGCCCGCTCGACAAAGCCGGCGCCTACGCCGCCCAAGACGACCGCGGCGAACTCATCGCGAAAGTGGAAGGCTCCTTCACCAACGTCATCGGCCTCCCGATGGAAGCGTTGGTGGCAGCGCTCCGCGCATTCGCGTAAGGCTGGCTGAGATTCCGCAACCGACCCGGTCTGCCCCCAATCTTTGCCAAGAGCGAAATTCTCGCAGCGACCTTTCCCCTCAATCAATGCTTCCTTCGCCACTAACCAATGTTGCACTTCAAAGTTGAGCCTAGGAGTTTCCGTTCTCATTGGAGAAAGCTCTTCCAATGTTCTTCGGAGATGATGGCGACGCCGCTGCCGGAATTACGTAGCTCAACGGCTCTTTCAATCTTGCGACCGTAGTTGGTGTTATACCAGTCGTGGCTGGCGAACACGCCAATGACAAGGTAGCGCGTGGCGAGAGTTGGTGCGGAGTCGGTAGGAACGCCGCCTAGGGCGTGTTTGTAAAATAACATCTTGTGCGGAACCACCTAATTGTAACAAATTCATTACTTATGAACCTGCGACCTGATCTGCTCAAGTGCG
>JAYSTZ010000689.1:0-16914 GCA_043719365.1 Verrucomicrobiaceae bacterium
CTTCCAGCCTGTCCAGTTTCCCCCTCATCCCTTCGCAAAGGCCACCGCAAAGGCTCCTGCTTGTCGCTCTGGACGGGCTGGAAGCCCCATCCCACCCGACAGGCAGGATGCCTATTCTACTACCAGCAGCATTCCACTTTTAATCACACCCCGAAATCCGAATGGCCTACGAGGCAAGCGCCGCGACCGCGATTTCCCCGGTCTTTTCGATGTCCTCGAACGTGTGCGCCAGCGAGATGAATCCCGCCTCGAATTGCGAAGGCGCGAAGTAAACGCCGCGCTCGAGACACCCGTGAAAAAATCGGGCGAACGCCGCTTTGTCGGAGCCTTGCGCGTCATCAAGGTTCCAGATTTCGCCCTCCATAAAGTACGTGCAAAACATCGAACCGATACGGCGGAAGTTGTAGCTGAGCCCGGCGCGCTTCAGTCCGGCGCGAACGGTGGCCTCAAATGCAGCGCCGAGTTCTTCGAGTCGCGCCCAGCCGTTCACGCGGTCCAGTTCGCGCAACTGCGCCAGCCCCGCAGCCATTGCCAATGGATTTCCACTCAGCGTGCCCGCTTGATAAACCGGACCATCCGGCGAGAGTTGATCCATGACTTCGCGCCGTCCGCCAAATGCACCGACGGGCAATCCGCCGCCGATGACTTTACCAAGCGCAGTGAGGTCAGGCTTCAGGCCGATGAGACTTTGATAGCCACCGCGAGCGAGCCGAAAGCCCGTCATCACTTCGTCGAAAATCACCAGCGCACCATGGTCGGCGCACAGCTTCCACAGCAGCTCGTAAAATCCCGGCTTCGGAAAATAGAGCCCCGCGTTAGCGGGAACCGCCTCCACGATGATTGCCGCGATGTCGCGCCCCTGCTCGGCAAACACAGCCTTGAGCGCATCGGCGTCGTTGTATGGAACCGTGATGGTGAGCGCCGCGAACTCCGGCGGAACGCCCGCGCTATCGGGGTTCCCGTGAGTGAGCGCACCGCTGCCCGCCTTCACCAGCAGCGAGTCCACATGCCCGTGGTAACAACCGGTAAATTTCACAATCTTCCCGCGCCCGGTAAATCCCCGCGCGAGCCGGATGCAGGACATCGTGGCTTCGGTGCCACTGTTCACCATGCGGACTTTTTCGATGCTCGGCACCCACTCGCAAATTGTCCGGGCCATATCGACTTCGGATGGATTCGGGATTCCAAAACTCACACCGTTCTTCGCCGCGTTCGTGATGGCATCGAGCACGACTTGCGGCGCGTGACCCAGGATCGCCGGACCCCACGTTCCGACGTAGTCAATGAGCTCGCGTCCATCGACATCCCATATTTTGCAGCCCTTCGCACGATCGACAAAGAATGGCTCGCCACCCACACCGCGAAATGCGCGCACAGGCGAATTCACTCCTCCGGGGATGTAGCGAAGGGCTTCGGCGAACAACTGTTTGGAACGATTCATTTAGACTACGGCTTTCTGCAAATTGCGATGGTACTGAGCCCGGTGCCGGGCGCGATTTTGTCCCACACACGGAATGCCGGCGTGAGGAAGTTATAAATACGAAGCTGTAGCGGCGTGAGACTCTTCCGCTTGCCGAGCGTGTTGGCGACAAACCATGCAAGCTTGCCTGCCTTGTTGAAATAGAACTGGTGCTCCACGGTGAATCCCGCCTCGCGCATTTTGCTTTCGAGCTCGCCCTTTTCGTACCGGCGAAAATGACCGAGTTCCTTGTCGAAGTCGCTGTAGAGGCTCATCCCAAAAGGAACGAGGATCGCGAGACGGCATCCGCTCGGGACGTGGTCGAAGAGGTTTTTCAAAACCGCTCGGTCGTCTTCGATGTGCTCCAGCACGTTGAGGAATACGACGGAATCGGGCTCAAACTTCGTGAGGACCGCGTAGTCCTCGCGCTGGCTCATATCGAGTTTTGCAAACGAAAGGTTCTTTTTCAGCCCCCATTTTGCGCGCAGCGGATCGAGATAGTCGTCACGGTAGTCCGTGAGCATCACCGTCTCGTGCTTGCGAAAGAAATTGCTGAGATTCCCCCGCCCGCAGCCAAGTTCCGCGACCCGTTTTCCGAGCCACGGCTTCACGCTTTCATACATCCAGCGGTTGAATTTCGGAGCCTGCTCAATGGCGTCGAGCGTGACTTTTCCCGCATCGCAATATTTGGAACTGAAGCGATATTTGAATATGAACCACAGCGCTGCGACGCCGTCCTTCCAACTAATCTTCTTCCCCTCTTCGTATCCGCGCCCGTTGTAATTGATCGGAACTTCGAACATCCGGAATCGGTTCAGCGCGACCTTGGCGGTGATCTCGGGCTCGATGCCAAACCGATTTGAAAAAAGCGGCATCGCCTTGAGCGATTGAGCCGTGAACGCCTTGTAGCAAGTCTCCATGTCCGTCCAGTTGGTGTCATTGAGCATGTTGCTCAGCAGTGTGAGCATCTTGTTCACGACGGTGTGCCAAAACAAAAGCACCTTGCGTTCAGCGCCTGCAAAGCGACTTCCGAAGACGACCTCGGCGCGACCATCGAGGATCGGCGCGAGAATTTTCGGATATTCCCTTGGGTCATACTCGAGGTCCGCATCCTGAAAAATCGCGAGGTCGCCGGTCATCTCCGCGATCGCACGCCGGATGGCCGCTCCTTTGCCCATGTTCACGGGTTGCTGGAAGATTTTGATAGTCGCGGGGTTTTCTTTTGCGAGACGTTCCATGACTTCCCACGTCTCGTCCTTGCTCCCGTCATTCACGATAACCAGTTCGCGCTCGAGACCATCCGGAAGTGGTGCTGCGAGCACCGCGGCCACACATGTGCGGAGAGTTTCCTCTTCGTTGTATGCGGCCATCAGGATGGATAGTTTGGTGAACTTCGGTCTGGTCATTTAGAAATCGGCTTTGCTCCGTCGGTGACTCGGAAAAGACGTAATGGACGGTACATGGCCTCTCCGTCACGAACAATTGGGTTTTCGAGAACCCGCCAAAATTGCGACTGGTTCGTTTCGATCACACGCGCCAGTTGGTCATGGTAGCCGGCCCGTTTTCGATCCGGCACGGCGGAATCCAGAACGATATAGTCGATTTTCCCGGCAGTCAGATATTCCAGCAATTTCGCATCGTCGAAACGCGTATGAAGATTGTTCCCCTCCCACGTTCGCCCTTCTTCGGCGACCAGCGTCTTGCTCGCTCGTTCGATAGTGAGGCCGGGGCGCTTGTCGAGCATCGCGACTTCAGAAATGAACATTCCCTCGCCCACTGCATCCGAGCAAACGAGAATCCGCGCACGAGGCGCCTGCACGACCAGCCAGTCGGCAATCGGGCCAAATCCGGTGAACGCCTTCTCGACGTGAGCCAATGCCAAAATCGGCAGAGACAAAAGCGCGAGGACCGCGACCCACTTTCCATCCCGGCGAGGCTGGGCAGTTTCCGGCGATGCGCGGAAGTGCGGAAGGCGTGCGACCCACACGGCACCGGCCACCGCCAGCAGGACAAGCGCAGGCGTCGCTGAAATAATGTGGCGGGACTCGAGGCCGACCGGAATCAGGCATTGAAAAATGAACACCCCGAACACGAGTGCCGCAATCGCTGTCCACCTCCCGTTGCGCGGGCCCCGGCGAACGACGCGCGCGTAAATCCCCACGACCGCAAACGCGACCACGGCAAAACCTGTAGCGAGTGCCAAATGGCGAGCGTAGTAAGGCAACGCGGCGAGCGTGAACGAAAGCGAACTGCCGCCGGAATTATCCGCCCATCCGCCGACTTGTGTCCCTGCTTTTCTGAAATACCACGTCCAGGGCCCCGCAATGAATGCAACTAATCCCGCTGCAATCCAGGGCCCCGGGCGGCGGAGCACATTCCATTTCCTAGCGAGCAGGATTGAAAAAATGACCATCAACACCAGCGCGAGACCTGTGCCCTTTGTGAGAACCGAGATCGCCGCGAGCAACCCGAACCACACCGCATCGCGCGTCCGGCCTTCATCCAGATAACGCCCCCAGAAAATCGTCGCGCTCAGCATCAGGAAGGTGCTGAGCATCTCCGCCATCACCATCCCGTAGAACGTCCGCACCAACGGCGCGCAGAGCCACAAAAGCAGTCCGAGGAAACCCGCAAACACGCCAAACTCCGGGCATAAAATCCGATACATCAGGACCCCGACGCCGCCGGCAAGCAGCGCCATCAATATCAAAATCGAGGTCCGGGAAACGCCGAACGGCAACGTCCACGCGGACTGCGCGACATAAAACCCCGGAGGCCACACGCCGAGGGCGACCTTCGGATAGTGTTCATAAAAACCACCGGGAGCGGCGGGGCCAAACGCTTTCAAAGGAGCGCTCGAACGCTGGGAAATCGCGTTCGGCACAGCGGTTATAGCATCACGGACAAACAGCCCGGTGACATAATGCGCGGCCTCATCTGGATGCGCACCGAACTCGCTTGCGTACGCCCCACTTGCGCGCTGCCACAAAAAGGCCACGTCAAACGCGAGCGCAAAGACGATCAGCAGCCACAGGGCGGCCGCCAGTCGGGGATGTGATTTCTTGAAGTAGGACATCGGGTAGCTCGGTTATTTGACGGGTTCAAAGCGGCCAAGGAGGGCCCGATGCTGCGACCGGGCGTCATCCGCCGTCCTGCAATCAACCGGTTTCCAGCCGCGCCCTGCAAACAAATAGTCGATTCGGAGCCAAGGCCCGAGGATCGTTCCTGCCGTGCTGTCCTTCGTTCCAGGAAAAGTGAATCCCCATCCATTGCCGCACGCAGCAAAAGCATCGATCATTCTGGCCGAAAACAGTCGGTACATTCGGCCATGATCCGGCATATTGAAATCCCCTCCCACCAAATATGGGAGCTTCTCGTCTCCCAGCGCTTTGTCCAATTCCACCGAGAGTGCCATCCGCGCATCCAGCCAGGCCCGGTAACTCGGGAAGCCCTCGGTGGAGGCATCCGCAATTCCAAACATTTCAAGCCACACTCGGGGAGAAAATATTCGCTTTAGCGACGGACGAGGCGTCGGCATGTGGACGCTGTAAACCGCGACTTCGCGACCGCGAATCATCAACTCGAACCGTGCGACGACCGGAGTCCCCCTCCACGACACCGACTGCACCAAGTCTCCTTTGAGAATCGTATGGGGCGAGAGCAACACAAACTGATCGAGCGTCTTGATCCGGTGCGAAGGAAATCGTTTCGCAAAAAGTTCCCTCCGCCGACCCGCATCCTGCAACAACACAATATCCGGCTCTTCGCCCGGGAAGTAGTCCACAAACGCCTCGCGATCTCCCTGCCCGATATTGTGGGTAATGACCGTGACCGGCGACTCCCGCACTCTGCGGGCACTGTGCAACCGGTAAGTCATGAAGACCCCGAAGACAATCCCGATGCACACAAGGTGCAGCAGGACGTGCCGCCAACGTTTGCGCCACGCCATCAGCGGAGTCAAAATGCAAAACGGAAGAGCGTAGAACATGGGCGGGGCGAACAAAAGAATCGCGAAAATCAGCCACACTTCGGCAAACCACTCGATGCTCCCGAGAAGGAGCACAAGAAGACCGCAATAGGCAAAGCTCACACCGTCGAGCGAAACCCAGCGCCCAAGGCCGGTTCGTCCGCCGCTACTCATTGCGCATCGCCGACACCCCTGGCCAAATCCTCCTCCGTCGGCGGCTCCATGTCGAAATCGTCCAATGGATCCCCATACGTCTCCACGTAAGAAGGAGTAGCCGACTGGGCGCGCACCCGTGCAATGTCCCGCAAACCGACCGATGCCAGATCATTTCCATTCGGAAAGCCATTCGCCCTGCGATAGTATGCCTCGGCGCGAACCAACTTCCGCTGCTGCCAGAGGACAAAACCGTAGAAGGCGTAAGCATTTCCAGAATTCGGCTCGGCTTCCAGCACCTTCAACACTTCAGCCTCCGCCTCCGGAATTCGTCCAAGATTTACCAACGTGCGCGCGAGTTTCAAATTGAAGCGCGATTCCTGTGGAAATAGTTTCTCACCGGCTTCAAAACTCTTCACGGCCGCCTCGTAATGCTGGCGCCTCCTGTCCTGATTGGATTCGTACACTCCTACGAAGTGTTGGGCCTCTCCAAGATAGTAAGGCGCATCCACGTTCATCGGGCTGTATTTGACTCCCTTCTCCGCCTCGGAAATCGTAAGTGGAAACAGGTAGTCCTTTTGATAATCTCGGGACCACTCCGTTTCCGCACCGTTTGCCGGTGCCACGATCCCGCCTGCGAGCGGCGCAAGCCCCCAGCCAACCGACGCCTGAAGCGAAGCGAGGTTGTCCACAAACAGCTTGTTTCTTAGATGAACGCGGGCCCATTCCACATAATACTCGCCTCGAAACGCATTCACCGACTTCACGAGTAGAAAAACGCTCGCAAGCGGCAAAATGAAGCACGCCAACCGCACGAAGCGCGGAGTTTCTTTCGCAAGCATCAATTTCGGGTCCGTTGTCGGGCACGCCAGAATTCCAAAGACCGCCGCAAAAAACAACGTATTGGCGGGCAGATGAAAGTTGAAGTCAACCACGGAATGCGCCATCAGAGCGACAACAGTAACGCCGCCGCCGGCGATGAGTGCGAGTTCGTTGGAAGTCGAGCGCCCAGTCGCTCGGAGACGATTCTTCAGGATATTCGAAGCACCGATGATGCCCGCGTGGATATGTGCGGCCAAAAAGAGCCCCATCAGCACACAACCAACAATTCCATACTCCGCAAGTAACTCCAGATAATCACAATGGGCATGGATCGGATCTCGTTGCACATTCGGCGTTCTAAACTGCCGACCGTAATAGAGGTAGGTTCCTGAGCCGGTACCGATCACCGGATTCAACTGATATTGCTTGAGAGCCGCCTGCCACATGTCGGGCCGCAACTGACTCGCATCATTATATCGGATTTCGTCCATCCGATTCCCAATCGTCGTGCTTCGACTCATCATGTACGTGGCTCCACCAATGAGCACCACTCCCAAAATCACTACTCCAATCATCATTGCCCCCAAGCGGCTGCTTCGAAGCTTCTTCAGAAACCACAAAGACAGAAAAACGAAGGCCACCAGTCCAAGCCCCGTGCTCAAATAGCCGCCCCGGCTTCCTGTTATTGCAATCCCCACAAGGCAGAAGGCGACGACATACCCTAGCGCCACCCGACCCATCGCTGAAAATCTTCCCCAGCAACAATACGCAATCGCAAACCCGCAAAGGGATTCAAGGAATCCCGCTGTATGGTTCGGGCAAATGTAAAAGCCACTCGCCCGCCATCCCCCCGTGCCACGGAAAATCTGCGGAAGCGGAAAAGTGTCAGGAAGGTGGGAGAGGAACATGAAGTCCTCGCCATACCGGAACTGAAACACCTCCGCGACAACGTGGAGAAAGCCGAGAAGGAAACAACCCACGAGCAGCCAAAGACGCGCCTTTGGAGACTCTACGTAGAGTGCGGTCAAAAGATACGCGCACAATGCCCCGAGCACCATGAGCAAGTCCGTGAGCGCAACACCCGGAATCGGAGAAGTCAGCGCCCGCCAAACGACGTATCCTGCCAGCAGAATAGTAGAGAACACCGCGAGCGGACGAGCCCCCATCCTGGCCTTCCGAAATGCACCGACCAGCGAGAGCAACCCGGCCGTGCCGAGCAAAATATAGCCGGGAATGGCGAACACCACCTTGGCTCCGCCAATCAAGGATTGCGTCACGTAAAAGGCCAAAAGGATCAGTGCTACGAAGAGGTATTGCACAAAGAAGGATTGTTTGATTCAGCGGCGATTGTCGAGCAGATGTCGCCCGATAGACTTACCCGTACGCGAAACACCCCTGCGGAAGACCGCAGGGGCGTTTGCAATAATTTCAGACTATCGAGGCTTCGATTAGAAACCGGCGATATCGGTTACCGGACCGTTGTTGCAGTTGAAGTGCGCATAGTTCACGACGCCCGCTGCACCTGCACCGAAGTTTCCTGGCCCACCGATGAGCGCTTGAGCGCGACCCGCGTTCGCAGCAGCCAAGATGGCTGGGTTGCCAAGCGCACCAGCACCTCCACCAATCGCCCCGATGATTGCATCTCGGGCGGCGTTTGTTGATGTGCCTGTGACAAATACGAATGCCTGCATCGCTGCCTGAGCAATCACGGTCATCTGCGAGTGCGGTCCGTGTCCGACGGCTTTTCCTGCGCCGGTTAGAGCTGCGATTAACGCGGCGCTTGGGAGAGCATCTCCAGTGTTCGAGAGAATTGAAGTAAGACCAGTGACCGCTGCGGCGGAACCGTATTCCGGCTGAGTGGCACCGCCAAGGAGACCAGTGTCAATGTTCACACTTGCAAACGATCCGCTCGGAGGAGTTGAGCCAGCCTGCGCTGTTCCTTTATCTCCGATGCCCATCACGGCTTTGACCATCGCGGTCATACCTGCTGTCATCATTTTGTTCTCCAAAATCGAGGTGTTTTTCGCGTCCTTGATACCACAGACGAATCCCGCTGCAATCGCCGCAACCGCCGAAGGATTGCTGGTCAGGTTCGAATTCATGTCAGCACCCTGAATGACTGCGAGTGGCACTTTCGCGATTCCGGCTGCTCCTGCACGGAATGCGGCGGCGCGGGCGACATAGTGTGCATATTTCGGAGCTGCTGCAGCCGCTGCTGTTGCGACTGTCGCGACACCTTTCGGATTGATCAACGTTTCCTGAGACACGATGTCAAACAAATCGCTGTTGTCTGGGTCAGCGAGAACCAGAGTTGCGACATTGTATGCGAGCTGAACATCAGCCTCGGCTGCTTTGTTCAACGATTTTGCATTGTTCAACAGAAGGGCTTTGTCGCCAGATGTCAAAGTTCCGTCGCCGAGGCGGAGGGCGTTTGCCAATAGGACGTTGACCAACTTTTTATCGACGGCACCTACACCGAGAAGCACTGCGTTCAGGTTGGTAACAGGTCCCGTGCGCATTTCGAACTGGGCGAGATTCAGCGCAGCCTTGGTGTTGGTCTTCGCCGCTTTCGCGACTGCGTCGGCTTTGATCACCGATGCGATTTCGCCAGGCGATGCTCCCGCCAAAGAAAGCGCTGTCGTGTAATCATGGGTTCCGGCCTTATCCTGGCGACCGATCGCAGCGGCGATTGCTTCGCGACGTCCGCTTCCGTTTGGAAGCGCCGCGATCCCCGCGTTAATAATGCTGGCAAGCTGAGGTGCCGTCTTGCGAATCTTCGAGATTTCTCCGATCACGTCAACAATTCCTCCAAGGAAGTCATTTTCCGGCGTTGCCGCAGTCGCGCCTTCGAGAGCGTCAATTGCCGCAGTGACAAGCGAAGCTTCGGTAGCTGCCGTATTGACCTTCGTCACCTCTTTCGCAATCGATCCAGCGTATAGGACCGGCGCGTTTGGAAGCGCCGCAGCCAAGGCCTCGGCTGCACTGAGCCCGCCTGCAGCCGTCGATGCGGCGGCGATTTTGCCGGCAGAGCTGTTCGCTGCGCGTGAAGCTCCTGCGACCATCGCCTGCCTGAGCGAAAGATTCAGTCCGGCGTTGTTGATCGACGCCGCGATTCCGGAGATTGCCGCGCCGGGCTTGATATAGGCTGCGCCGATTGCAAAATTCGCAGCGTTTGGCGGGTCACCCGCAACCAACGTAGCAAGATCAGTTGTTGCGTTCGCAATTCCAAAATACGCATCAGAAACCGCAGAGATTGCGCTTCCGTTGCCGAACGCAAGCTTCGCCGCAGTGATCGACACCGTGTCCGTGCCTGTGATAGTCCGAGCGACACCAGCAAATCCATGCGCCTGCGATACTGCATCAGGAGCAACCGCCGCCGCGACGTAACCATAGACAGATGCCTGCGACACGCCCGAAGAAATCAGTGACTTAGCGCCCTTAATCGAGCCCTTAATCACGTCATCAAGAAGAAAAGAAGCACCAGCGCCCTCAGCGGCGTTGACCAAACCTTGCACCGTATCGCTGACGCGAGCACCAAGAGTGGCCGAATTGAATCCAGCACTAGCCGATGGCTTCATGCTCTTGATCGCGACTTCAGCTAGACCCTCAATGACTGAGGCCGCCTTTTTTGAATCGTTGTTCGTGAAGCCGCCCTGCTTCACGAATGCGGCTGCAGCAACCTCGTCTGCATCCTGCTCTTCAGCGGTTGAACCAAAGTCACCGAATGCGAGAATTGCGCCCGTCATGGCGTCTTTGGATTTCCCGTTGTTCACATTGAGCGCACCTTCCAAGATGGCGATTGCGCCAGCCTGGGTGTAACCGACCGATTGGAGGTAATCACCAAGAACCTGACGAACAACGTCCTTAGTAACCGCCGCTCCGTAAGCCGGACCTGCCGCGAGAGCCGAATTCACGACCGCTGCCTTCAAGGAATCCGAACCTGCTGCTGCTGCTGCTGCTTTCACGGCTGCGAGAAACTGTGGTTTCGTTGGCTTCACGAAGCCAGCCCCGCCATTCACAGCAGGAAGGATGAGTGTTGCAGTCCCGGTGAGCTGGGCATTGATGAGAGCGAGACCTGCACCAAGGTCAACGCCGCCGTCGGGCGAGTTGATCGGGCTGTTGACATCCGGCGAGTAGCTCGGAGCGGCATACGCGGCTGAGAGCGAGAGACCGGCTGCGGCGACTGCTGCAACGAGATTTGTGAGGCTGAGTTTGCGGAGCGATTTCATGGTTTTATGAGTGTTTTAAGGGCGATGGTTTGTTTTGGGAGCTAAGAGCTAGTTCGGTTTTAAGGGTCGTTTTGGATTCAGGATTAACAGCCGGAGTTTTTCCTGAGAGTTGTTCTGTGTCAAATAATTTTTTTGGTTTTCCGACATTTTTTTTCGACAGTCCGATTAGAACCAGAATGAAGGCGACTGCGCAAGGATTTATTTACAGTGTATTCGGTCACATTCGGATGGCGTTTGCCACGATCCGGTTTCGAACCACGTTATCGACGTAAACCCCAATGCCAACGCTGCTTTCCGGCCATCAACGGGAGTAAAGCGAGCCCTTGATGCAGCAGCGATTCACTGGATATCTCCGGCACGGGTCCGCCCGCCGGAAATCATTCGGAAATGCACCTTCCAGACGCGCTATTATCACGCCCATCCACCGATCGAATACTACCGATTGAAGAGAAAAGCGGGCGTGTTGATGAGCGCCCACACAATATCTTGCGCGCCGGTGAGACGTTTATTGACCAATTGGGCTTTACTCTGTTCGAAATCGGCACGGAGCTGGACGAGCCCCGGTTCAAGGCGCACCGGGATCTCTGCTTTAACCAATGCATCGCGGCGCTGAGTCAGACCGGGGTCGAGCGGCAACGGGAGTTGGGACTTGCCGTGTGCGAGGCGGCGCTTGCGAAGTTCGGGATCGTTTTCTGCCCAATACGCGGCGACTGCGGCGCGATCTGCGTCGGTGCGGGCGGCGGGGATTTTGCGCAGCGCATCGACGACGGATTGTGAATAACCTACCTGCACGGGTGTGGCTCCGGTCGTCACCCAAATGCGGAAGCACGCGATGGCGAATCCACCGGCGCGCGGCTGATTCATCTCGAACCGCAGGCGGACGCCTTTCGCCGCGTCGCCCACGGGCTTCTCCAAAGTGAACGCCGCGTAGCGTGGCTGGCCTTGTCCGCCGGAGATGGCCCAGCCGTTGTTGCCGTCGCCACGCTTGCCGTCGATGGCTTTGGCGACTTCGAAATTGGGCTGGTTGAAATCGGCGACGGCACTTGTGAACTTCGCATCTACGGGGTTCAGTCCGGTCACGTTTTCTCCGACTTTCAGCGCGAACTCTCCGAGCACGAAATTGCCGTCCGCCGGGAAGCGCCCAGGGCCAAAAGCCGTCTCGTCCGGCGAGGGAATCACTTCCAACATTACGCCGGTGATTCCAGCGAGTTTGGTGTCCGCTTTCACAACATACTCGGTTGTATCAGGCCGCGGACCGCTGGCGCGAATGCTGCCATCCGGGAGCTTCGTGAGGATGATGCCGCCGGTCGCCCGCGACTCTGCGAGATCGAGCGGCTGCCAGCCGGTGTAGGTCCGCGAAATCGCTGCCGTGGCCTCAAAGGCAGCGGTGGATGGCGCGAGACTTTTCGTCTCGTATTCTTTGATCGCAGCTTCCGCAGCGGCGATGGCGGCGACGCGGGCTTTCTCGGCTTCGACGAGCTTGGGCGCAAGCTCCGCTTCGTATTGGGCGAGCGCTTTTTTGGCCGCTTCGATTCCTGCTGCGCGGTCGGCTTCAAGCTTCGCGGTGAATGGAGCCTGCTCTTTTTCCTTAGCGTCGAGCGCTGCGGCTAGAACCGCGTGATCCTTGTCGGTGTCGGCGAAAACGGCGAGCGTCTTATCGATTTCCGGAGCCGTCGCCGGACGGCTGAGCACGCGGGTATAAAGATCATCAATGAGTTTTCGATCATCAGTCTGCCCTTCGACGAGCTTTGTGAGCGCATTGGCAGGATCGCCGATGGCATCCGCCACCGCCGGTCCGCTAAGAAGCGCCATGATGCTGCCGAGCCGCAAATCGCTGCTGCGTTCGCATTCGCACGCGCTTTCGCGGGTCGGGCGTCCGGCGTTTGCAAGGAAGCCGCTGGCGAGATCCGACTGCGAATCCGCAAGCATCGAAGCGCGCACGCCGCCAGGCAGACGCGAGCCTGCGCCGGTCACCGCGAGCACGCTGTCGTAGAGCACCTCGGCGGGCAGACGACGGGCCAGCGCATGGCTGTAATTCGTCTTGTCGTCTTCGTTCCAGGGATTCGTGCCGATGGTGAGTTGGTAGCTCCGCGATTTGCAGATCATCCGGATGATGTGCCGCACGTCGAATTTCGACGCGATGAACTCGTTCGTGAGATACTCGAGCAACTCGGGATTTGTCGGCGGGTTGCCCGCGCGGATGTCGTCGAGCGGCTCAATCAGGCCCGCGCCGAGCAGATAGCCCCACTGGCGGTTCACGTAGCTAGAGGCAAAATAGCGGTTGTCCGCCGAAGTCATCCACGCCGCGAGCTGCGCACGGCGGCTGCCCTGCGCGTCCGATTTCGCAGGGTATGGAAATGTCGGCGGCGCGACCTTATTGGTGCGCAGATGAATCATCTCGCCGTCCGCTTTGTCCGCGACGATTTCATAAACAGCGCGCGATTTCTCCACCGCCGTGCCCGCGATTTTTGCCCCGCCGCTCGCCGGATCATCCGTGAGTTGCGTCTGCGAAAAGAAAGCGCCGAGCTTGTAGTATTGGTCCTGCGTCCAGCGCTCGAACGGATGGTCGTGGCACTTGTTGCAATTGAAGCGCGTCGCCAAAAAAAGATGCGTGGTATTCTCCATCGCCTCCGCAGGATCGCGGAGGATTTTCCAGTAACTCGCAGCCGGGTTTTCCTTGTTCGATCCAGTCGCCGTCACGATCTTGCGCACGAACTCATCGTAAGGCGTATTGTCCGCCATCTCCTTGCGAATCCACTCGCGGAACGCTGTCACTCCGCCGCCGAGAAACTTCGAATTCACCTGCAAAAGGTCCGCCCATTTGTTCGTCGAATGCTCGATGAAATCCGGCGAGCCGATGAGCTTGTCCACGAGCGCATCGCGCTTCGTCCGCACCGGCGCAGGGTCGGCGATGAAAGCGCGCACGGCCTCCGCTGTAGGCGGCTGGCCCGTGAGGTCGAGCGACACGCGGCGAATAAAATCCGCATCGCTGCACAGACCGCTCGGCTCGATTTTCATGCGCTGCCATTTCGCCGCGACCAGTTCGTCCACGCGGCCCCAAGTCTCCGGTTGCGCCCAAACAAAGCCCGTGCGATCGCCCATTACCGTGAGCGTCGTCGCAGCATAGTTCCCCTCGTAGCGGGCCAAAATCGGCGCTTCACCGCGGCGCAGCGTTTTCGTCAGCGCCACTACTTCCGTCGAAACCGATAGCACGTCCATATTCCCGCTCTCGACAAAAGCCTCCTGCGTCACATCGCGCTGCTTGCCATCCGCAAACGTCGCCAGCACCCGGAATTGCTGGCGCGAGCCGGGCTCCGCCACGACCGGATTCTTCGGAAACACTTCGATGCCCGTGACGCGCGGCACATTCAAATCGAGGCGGGCACCGTCGCCGATCCATGCTTTTAGAATATCGTAGTACTTGTCGCCGATCCTCGTCCGTTGACCGCCCTCGTGCGGCACTGCGGCGCTCGCCTTCAGCAACATCAGCGAATCGTCCGGCGACGCTGGATTCAAGCGCCTTCCGGCCAGATCGTCCTTTAGCGAACGGAGATCATAAATCGGGTCGTAACCGCGCAGCGAGAGCTTGAATCCGTATTTCCCATCCTTCGCTCCGTGGCAGGCTCCAGCGTTGCAGCCCATCTTCGTCATCACCGGGTTCACATCCTGAATGAAATCCACCGCAGGCTTCACCGCCGAGCCGCTCACCGTCAGAGCGACCTCCGCCGTTTTCCCCGCAACTTCCGCGCGCACCTTGCCCGCGCCATCGGTCTTCGGCGTCACAATCCCCGTAGCCGAGACAGCCGCGCCGTCCGCAGAAAACTTCGCAAACCGCGTCACATCCGCCGTCCCTCCGTCCACGAGCTTTGCCGTGACCAGCACCTGCGCGTAATCCCGCGCATTTGCCAGCTTCACCTCCGGCGGGGAAATCTCCACGGAAACAATCGCCTGCTTTGGCAATTGTTCGGGCACCTCCGGCTGCATCGGCTGGATGGCATTTGCTAAAGCAAGCCCGGGTGCAAGACTACTGAGTAGGAATAAAAGACGCATAACTGTGGGACAGGAAACCGTCATCCGACGCGATGCTTAGAGGCTCGATCGAAGCTCTGGGAAGCGCTCGCTTCACTCGGCGGTGACTTCCAGCCTCAAAAAACGACGCGGGCCGCCGTTCACCGGACTAGAATCGCGCACTTTGACGCGGGAGCCGCCGGGCTCGGCAACTCGCTCTGTCTCTACGAGATTATCGGAACTCCACGAGATAAGGTCATCAGACGCCTTCACCCTGAAAGTCAGGTCGTCCGTTCCGCTCGCCTCGAAATATTCCAGCGCTAAATACCCGCCAGTCAGGCGAGGCTGCGGCCCCAGCGACGCACTGGTCGGAGACTGCCCGAGCGCACGCTCGATCAAATTCGGAATGCCGTCGCCATCAGGATCGGAAAGCGGTCCCGCGATGGACGGCTCATTCGCGTCCTCGCCAAAGTTCGCGAACATCCATTCCTGCATCGGCGGATCGATCAGCGAGAAAATCGCGCGGCTTGCCGTGGACTTCAGCCGCCATTGGCTGCCGGATTGCGCCGCGAACTCGACCGTTTCGGTGCCCTCCGCAACGTCGTCCGCCAATGGCGCGACGGCAAAAGACACCGATGACACACCCACCCCGAGCGTGACCGCCGCAGGAGCGCCCGCGAAGTCGATCCCCGCCGACGCGCTACCCGAAAGCGCGATCGGGACAGTCCACGCCTGCTCCAGCCCTCGCGTCCGAGAAACCGTGATATTCACCGGTGCACCGCCATTTTCCGCCGTGGCGGGGGCGGACGCAGAGACGGCGACGAGCGGTGCCTTGGATATTGTGAACGTGTCGCGGATATTGCCATTGATATCGATCATCTTCGCGTCGAGCCGGTCGCCGTTTACGTCCACAAACATGGAACCCATCACCGCCAGGCCGATGACGTTCGCCGGATGCGACAGGCCGTAATATCCACCCGTACTTCCGCTGTGGCCCGCCACTGTATAGACCGCACCCTGATTCGCCCCGGGGTCCTTCCCGTATGCTCCGGTGCCGCTCTCGCGTCCGTTCCCCGCGTCCACTTTCATCGCCGGAGTCAGCGTGCTGGAGTGCCCGTAATGGGCGTTCAGAAGATACGAGCGCTCGTAAGAATGGCTGTGCCCGCAAAGCACGAGGTCCACGCCACCGGCCTCGAGGATGGGCTGGAATATCTGCCGCATCCCAATGTGCTCATATTCGTTGTCCGAATCATGCGTTCCCTTCGTGTAGGGCGGATGGTGATAGTAGGCGATGATCCACTTCTGTGTCGTCGCGGCGAGGTCCGCCGCGAGCCATTGCGCCATCGGTCCGTCTGCCACGCGAAGGCCGTCGCTCATCGAATCCAGGCAGACGAAGTGGATATTCGCACGGTCGAACGAATAATAATGCTCCGTGCCGCTCGCTATCCCTCCGGCCTCCCCGTTCGTGGGGAAGTTGAATATCTGGTAATACGGCAGCGGGTTCAGCCCGTTGTAGGTCTCGTGATTCCCCATCGTGGACCACACAATCGAGTTCCGCAGGAAGTCCGGGTATGTATTAAAGATGGCCGCCTGATACTCCGAGTCGAAGCCCGAACTGTAGGCATTATCACCAAGCAGCAGCCACACGTCGGGATGCAGAAAGTGCGGCGAGTTCTTGTAAGCATTTGCCACCTTGCGCGCATTCGATAACTGCGAGCCGCCGCTCGTCCCGCAATCCCCCAGAATCCAAATGCGCGTAGGCTTCACCGTGCCGGCGATGGGCGCCGTGTCGAAAAACGTATCCGCATTGCCGCCGCTCAGCACGTGCGCTGCGTCGGCGACTGCATAAAAGAACCGCGTCTCCGGCGTCAGCCCCGTCAGCGTGATGGTATGTTCCGTCGTCTCAGCGGGGTCGCTCACGAAGTTCACCAACTGCCCCGGCGAGCTGCCAAAGCGCACCACGCTCGCCGCAGGGATATTCGTGCGCCAGCGGACGACGACACTCGTGGGCGTGCCCGAATTGAGATACGGCCCGCGGGTGATGCTCGATTCGATCAGCCCGTCCAGCCCCAGCGCAAAACTCGCGTCGCCCTCATCGTTCGCCGCCTGGTGGATCTCCACGGCCAGCACGTTGGTGCCTGCCTTCAGCGTCAGCACGCTCACGGTGAAAGTGGCGAACACGTTCTCCGCATTGCCCGTGATCGCCATCGTGGCAGGCGTCGTAAACGAAGGCAGCCCAGTGGTGAAGTTCGAGAGAATCTGCGGCACCCCGTTCA
>JAYSTZ010000690.1:0-2769 GCA_043719365.1 Verrucomicrobiaceae bacterium
TTTGTCTGACCGCCCTGGAGACTGTGCCCATCGCGCTTGCGACAAATCACATGATCGCCCTCTAGCTCGCGGCGTTGAAGTTCGCCTCGGCCTGCGCCCAGTTGGCGACGTTCCAGAATGCCTTCACGTAGTCGGGACGGCGGTTCTGGTAGTTGAGGTAGTAAGCGTGTTCCCATACGTCGAGCGCGAGGACCGGCGTGCCTTCGCATCCTGCGATTGCCTTGCCCATGAGCGGATTGTCCTGGTTTGGCGTGGAGCAAATCTCCAGCTTGCCGCCGTTCACGACGAGCCATGCCCAGCCCGAGCCGAAACGCGTGGCTGCCGCTGCTGCAAACTTTTCCTGAAATGCCTCGAAGCTGCCGAAAGTGGCGGTGATTGCTTCTGCGAGCTTGCCGACCGGCTTGCCCTCTGCGCCCGCCTTCATGAGCTGCCAGAAGAAGCTGTGGTTCCAGTGCCCGCCGCCGTTGTTGCGCACCGCGCCGCGGATGGCATCAGGTACGGAAGCCAGGTTTTTGCATAGATCGTCCACGCTCTTGTCGGCGAGTTCCGGTGCGGATTCTAGGGCCTTGTTTACGTTCGCGACGTAAGCCGCGTGGTGTTTGCCGTGATGGATTTCCATCGTGCGCGCATCGATGTGCGGCTCAAGGGCGTTGGTTGCGTATGGGAGTGCTGGTAGTTCGAATGGCATATAGTTGTGTGTCAGTTGTTTTAGTAAATACGGGCGTAGATTGGTCGCTGGATGTATTTTTGGCAAGCATCGCCACAACGAGAGGCGTTTCGTTTACTCTCCGACCGAAGGGAAATCAGCTACCTTGTCACTTTCACATGCAGGAATTGTTGGGCACCCGCCGCTTTGGTTTGCGGGTGACGAAATGTGAAGGTCTGGGTGCCGAGGGCATTATAAACCGGCACACCGACTTGCACGGCGGGCACCCACGCTTGCGTCAGGTCGGTGCTGGCCTCCACGTTGAACACGACTTCGTCGCGGCCCAGCGGGGCTGCAAATGTCATCGTAAGGTATTCGCCGGGGACACCATTCACGGAAATCGTTTGCACCGCACTGACCGGCTGCGCCGTGAACTGCGTCGGGCTGGAGCCGAAGAAGTATTCGAGCAAGTTCGCGAGCCCGTCGCCGTCGTCGTCCGCGGAACCCACGAGATCGACAACGCCGTTCGCCGCCGCCCAGGCTGCGTAGTCGAGGGCGTCGCTCGCACCGGGCGAGCCGCCGACTACAGCACTCGCGCGCCAGTTTACGCCGAGCGTGTGATCGGGATTCGTAGCCGGCTCGATCAGCACGAGCACGGGGCCCGCACCGTCCGCGCCGGCTGGCCATGTGCCGTCGTTGTTGTATGTGAAGTCTCGTATCGTCGTGCTGGTCGTTCCTACGACACGGGCGATTCGGATATTTTCGCTGCCATTGCTCAGGTTGCCCACGAATGCCGTCGGCATAAGGTTCACGGGCGCGGCGCTGCCGTAGCGCGAGACGAAGCTTGTGACGTTTCCCGCGACTTGCACGCGTGCCCCGGCAGGCAGGATGTATCCAGAGGGGAAACTGAAATCGACGGCGTTGCTGATGCTGACGTCCGTGAGATCCACATTATCGGGACCGATAGCCATGAGTTCGATCCATTCAAAGGTGCTTCCGCCGATGGGATTGTATGCGACTTGGGAGACGACGAGGTTCGACGCGCTCGCGGCAACCGTGTTCACCGTGAAAACTGCGGTGTCGAGCGCGCTCCATTCGCCATTGGAATACGTCCGCGTTTTCACGGTCGTGACACCGTTGATCGCGATGGGCCCGGAGTAAATTTGCGCAGTTCCACTGAGCCCGTACGGCGTCGTAGTTGCGGCGAGTTCTACGTTGATGAGGAAGTCGTCGTCGGCCACTGCGACGTTCAGTCCTTGCACGGCAATGACGTTGGTTCCGACAGTAAGAAGACCGGCGTTCGAGGTGATGTCGATGGTCTCCCACGTCAGCGCATCAGCGTCATTGTGCGCGGCGCTTGCGGCAGATGTGCCGTTGAGCACGCCGAGAGCAGGCGCGTTTTTACGCGCGACTTCAACGCCGTTCAAGTAGGCCACATAGCCATCATCGTATCGGACTCGAAGGAGCAAGTTTTTCACGCTCGCGATTTGCGTGCTGTCGAGTGTGACACTCTTCCGAAGCTGGAGCGAAGTGCGAACATTGTAGAGCGACGATTCAATGTCCGTGGTGATTGCAGGGTCGAGGGTGTTCGTCGCATCGCGCTCGTAGCCGATGCCCCCGGGGCTGGTGGTCCACGTGCCGACAAGCGTTGCAGAAGGTTGCGCCCAGTCGGCACGGTTGAGGCCAGCGACTGCGGCGATCTGCGTTGCAGTTAGCGCCGTGTTGAAAATCGCGACGTCGTCTAGTTGGCCTGTCCACAGGCGTCCGGTGCCCGCCCCGTTTGCGCCGATGGCCCAACCGGAACTGCCGCCGGTAACTGCGACTGCGCCGACAGTGTCCACTTTCGTAGCGACGAGCTGACCGTTGCGATAAAGCCGCCACGCAGTGCCATCGTAGGTTCCCGCGATATGGACCCATGTGCTGAGGTCGGTGTAAATCGGGAACGACGCGTAGTGATTCGTACCATTGTTCGAGCCGATCTCCCAGTCACCGCCGTTCATTCGCATGAAAATCTCTCCGCTCGTGCCCGCGCCCTTCGCCAGGATGTTGCGGATGGCATTCGTCGGCGCAGCAGTCGTGCGCACCCACGCAGCCATAGTGATTTGTCCGGTGATTTGCAGCGG
>JAYSTZ010000070.1:0-11853 GCA_043719365.1 Verrucomicrobiaceae bacterium
GCAAGCCGCTCTATGCGCAGGGCGCGCGCTGCATTGTTCGCCGTCATGTCGCCGATGGGCTCAAGGTCGCGCACGACTGAGTGGTGGCACTTCATCGGGAAGAAATGGCTCACCTGCAAAGCGGTGGAAGTGGCACCCATGCTCCCGGGAAAAGACGGACGATGGTATGCGCCGCCCGCACCGTCCTTGAGCGAAGCACCAACGGGCGCTGAAAAGGCGGCGCGCTAACTCGCTATTTCGATTTCCGCCCCGCCGTGTTCACCGCGACGACGCGATAGCGATACTGCTTTCCAGCCTCCGCCTTTGTGTCGGTAAAGCGCATCGCTACCAATGGCTGCGAAGGCGTGTCGCTGTATTGCAGGTTTTGGAAAACTGGACGTCCAAACGGATTCTTGCCCTGCTCCGGAACGGTCGCGACGATTTCGCCATCGCGCTCGATGATGAAATGCGCGAGGCCGCTTTCGAGGTCCGCCTCGGCATCCCAACTCAGCTCATTGCCGTTCACGCGAATATTGGTCGGTGCGGGAGGCGGTGTGGTATCGCTCACAGCGGTGTCTTTCATATATTCCGTCCACGCTTTCGCAACGGATTCGCCCGGCAGCCACACGGACTTTTCTTTCGCTCCGGTAAATTGTGCGGCTGCCACCGGAGCAATAACGGCCGCGCCCACCGCAGGAAGCGGCGCGAGCCTCGCGCTCGCATCGCTCATGGGCTTGAGCGGCCCGCCGGCTTCGGAAGGCAAACGAGCCGTGAGGCAGGCGTCGAACCATGGAATCGCGAGGTAGCGCTGATTGCCGCATTCGTGCGCAGTGAGCGGGTCGATTGAGATGCCGATGACACCGCCACGCGCGCGAACCGCCGTAAAGAACGCCTCGTTTGCAGGCCACGCGCCGGCGAAGCGCCCGTCCTTCACGCTGAAGCCTTCTTTCGTGCCGAGATTGCACATCGTCGGCACGGTCAGCGCGGCGTCGGGCAAAGTGTGCGTCTTGATTTCGGAACGAGACGCGTTTGCCTGGAGCAAAGGCACGCCCGATCGCAGCCACGCCGCAGCCACGCGCTCGGGATGCAAAAGCACCATCCCGCCCGCCCAATGCCCGCCGCCGCTGTGCCCCCACAGCGCCCATGGAACGCGCGCCAGTTCAGGATGCCCCGCTTTCGCGCCCAAGTCGGCCAGACCTTTTTGAAAAGCCGCGTCGGAGCCGTTGCGCGGGTCGCACCACATCTGACAGTCCGCTTTTTCCGGCTGCTCGTATGAAGGAGCCAGCAACGCACACCCGTGCTTCCTCGCAAGCGCTTGCCAGTGCAGGTCGAACGCACCTGTGAGCCCCGATTTACACGACCCCTCGCCGCAACCGTGCTGGTGCACAATCACCCCGCGCACCGTCTTCATGCCTGGCGGAATCCAGACCGTATAGTTCACCGGAAAGATGAGTTCACCGGGCTTGGCGGAAGCGTCATAGCGCACCCGATAATACGGAGCGTCCGCCGCAGGAAAGACGTCATACGGCGGCTGCTGTGCAAAAAGCGATGTGGTGAGAGCGAGGAAGAAAACAACGAAACGGTGCATAGGATTTCCGAAGGCTGGCGGCGGTCGCGGAAAAGAGCAAGTCGCCCAGCGCGGGGTCGCTCTCAGTCGCACGCAAAGTGGCTGGTGTTTTGGCGCATCTTTAAAACGATTCGGCCAACGCCGAGTATGCGGTTAGTCCAAGGAGGGGGGCCGTCTCGGCCCCATGGACCACGGAGTGGTTCCCTCGTTTTCTCACGGTATTGGCGCACATTCGGCGCGCAGGGGAACGGGACGTTCCCCTTCCTTGGGGGGCTGACCACACGCAAAGCCGATGCCGCTTTGCTGCAACTCTAACGAACCCCCAATCGCAGAGTAATCCCCTTCGGCCCATGCTATCTCACTCTTCTTTCCGATTTTTTCTCGCGGCACTGTCGCTGCCTGCGCTGCTCCGCGCTGAGGTGGATTTCGCCAGGGATGTGCGGCCGATTTTGGAGGATTGTTGTTTTGAGTGCCACGGCGAGGAGAAGCAGAAGAGCGCGATGCGGCTGGATTCGGTGACGGGGATTTTGCGCGGCGGAGAATCCGGTGAGCCGCTCGTGGTGGCGGGGAAATCGGCGGAGAGTTATTTGTTCAAGCGCATTACCACGGAAAATAAAAAAGACGCGATGCCGCCAAAGGGCGAGCGGCTGACTGCGGCGCAGGTGGAGACTCTGAAGGCGTGGATCGATGGCGGTGCCCAGATGCCGGGAGCCGATGAGGCGCGGGCGGCGTTGAAGCTGACGACGACGCATTGGTCTTTTCAGCCGGTGAAGCGTCCGGCGGGGACTGCGGTGGATGAATTCGTGCTCACGAAGCTGACGGAAAACGGACTGACGGTGTCTGCTCCGGCGGACCGCTCCGCGCTGATTCGGCGACTGTTTTTGGTGATGCACGGGATGCCGCCTTCGCCGCAGGAAGCCGCGGCTTTTATCGCGGATGTGCGGCCGGATGCGTATGCAAAGTTGGTGGATTCCGTGCTGGCTTCGCCGCGTTTTGGAGAGCGCTGGGCGCGGCATTGGATGGACGTCGCGCGGTATGCGGACTCGAACGGATTTGAGACGAATCGCGAGCGGAAGACGGCGTATTTTTATCGCGACTGGCTGGTGGATTCGTTCAATGCCGACAAGCCGTACGATATGTTTATTAAAGAGCAACTCGCGGGCGACGCGCTGGGTGCGGATGCAGCGACGGGATTTCTCGTGGCGGGACCGAAGGACATTGTCGGGAGCCCGGACATCAACCTCACGCTGGCGCAGCGTCAGGACGAGCTTGCGGACATGGTGAACACGACGGGCACGGCGTTTTTGGGACTCACGATGGGTTGCGCACGCTGCCACAACCACAAGTTCGATCCCGTTTTGCAAAAGGACTACTATGCGATGCAGGCGGTGTTCGCGGGGGTGAATCACGGCGAGCGTGCGATTCGCAAAAAGGTGGACGCTGAAACGGAGAAAGACGTGGCGGCGGCGCGTGTGGAGGAAGCGGCGCTGGCAGCGAAGGTGGAGGATTTTCGCAAGAAGGCGGCGACGGTCTCGGGGACGAAAGCGCTGCGTCCGGCGGTGAATGCTCGGCTGAATGAGGAGATGTTTGCGCCGGTGGATGCGGTGGCGGTGAAGTTCACGATCAGCGCGTCGAGCGGCGCGGAGCCGTGCATTGATGAGCTGGAGGTCTTCGACGCGGCGGGCAAGAACGTGGCGCTCGGCGGCAAGCCGTCTGCGTCGGGCACGCTGCCGGGTTACGCGATTCACAAGCTGGAGCACATCAACGACGGGAAATACGGCAACGACTGGAGTTGGATTTCCAACACGTCGGGCGGCGGCTGGGTCCAGATCGATTTGCCCGCGAAGGTGCGCATCTCGCGCATCGTCTGGGGCCGCTCGCGAAGCGGTCCGCATGGCGACCGCGTTGCAACGAAGTATGTCATCGAAGCCGCGACAGAACCGGGCAAGTGGCAGACTGTCAGCAACTCAGACGACCGTGCGCCATTCGCGGGCAAGGAGGACGCTAACGCATTTCTCGCAAAGCTTGAGCCCGCCGATGCCGACGCCGCGCGCAAAGTGCAGGCGGATCTCGCCAGTGTGCAAAAACGGATCGCCAAGCTGAGCGGTTCGCAAACTGGCTGGCTCGGGACATTTTTCCAGCCGGAAAAAACGAACCGTCTTTACCGCGGCGAGCCGATGCAGAAACGCGAAGTCGTAGCGCCGGACGCTCTCACTGTCCTCGGCACGCTCGGACTCGCCGTGGAGGAGCCCGAGCAAAAGCGCCGCGTCGCGCTCGCAGAGTGGATCTCGAGCCCGAACAACCCGCTCACTGCGCGCGTGATGGTGAACCGGCTTTGGCAATACACTTTCGGCACGGGCATCGTGGATACGCCGAGCGACTTCGGCAAAAACGGAACGCCGCCGACGCATCCGGAATTGCTCGACTGGCTCGCCGATGAATTTGTCCGCAGCGGATGGTCGGTGAAGCACATCCAGCGACTGCTGCTGACCAGCGCGGCATTCCAGCAGTCATCCGCACCACGAACCGACGCTCTCGCAGCCGACGCCGGCGGGCGATTGCTCTGGCGCTACACGCCGCGCCGACTCGAAGCCGAGGCCATCCGCGACTCGATGCTCGCCGTCTCGGGTGCGCTCGATTTGAACATGGGCGGCCCCGGGTTTTACCTCATGGATGTCGTGGAGGAAAACGTGATGCACTATTTCCCGAAGGAAAAATTCTCGCCCGCCGAGTTCCGCCGGATGGTGTATCAATTCCGAATCCGCCAAACGACCGACAGCCTCTTCGGTTCGTTCGACTGCCCGGACGGCGGCTCGGTGACGCCCAAGCGCAGCCGCTCCAACACACCACTCCAGGCGCTGAATTTGTTCAACAGCACGTTCGTAGTCCAGCAAGCCGACATCCTCGCAAAACGCCTCGCCACCGAAGCCGGCCCAGCGCCCGAAGCGCAAGCCGCGCTCGCATTCCGGCTGTTCTACGGGCGGATGCCGGATGGCAAAGAGCTCGTGTCATCCACCGCGATGATTCGCGACCACGGCGTGCAGTCGTTCGCGCGGGCGCTGTTCAATACAAGCGAGTTTCTTTTTGTGTTTTGATTCAAGCCGTCGCTCAAAAACTCTGATACACTCTAATTACTATGACCGTTGACTTGCCTATCTCGCCCTCACTTTCAGAACATCTCCGCGCACACCTGCCTGACTTCGACCGGGCCGCGTTGGAGGGTCTCGCACTTGAGGGCTATCGTCACGGAGCCCTGTCGCTGGCGCAAGTTGCGGAACTGCTCGATCTGCCTTCGCGATGGGAGGCGCAAGAGTTCCTGACCTCGTTCGGACTGTGGCCGGATTACGCTCAGGAGACGCTCGATGAGGAACTCTCGCCGCTTCAGAAGTGATGGTCGTGGTCAGCGATACGTCGGTCCTATGCTACCTCGCACTTCTCGGGCGGCTGGATGTTTTGGAGAAGCTTTTTGGAGAGGTGTTGATTCCAAATGCCGTGCTTCGTGAATGCGTCCACGCTGGTGCACCCGAGGACCTTCGTAATGCTTTGTGCCACGATATTCCTTTGTTTATCAAGGTGTCGGCAAACGACCCGGTCCCGCTTCCGGAAACCGAGACGCTGGATATCGGAGAGGCAACCGCGATCACGATTGCATGGCACAATCGCGCCGACAGTCTCCTTCTTCTTGACGAGAAGCGTGGACGCGCGATCGCTGGTTCGCTGGGCCTCCGATTGCGTGGAGTGCTGGGAATTGTTGTCGAATGTCATCGCCGGAACATTCTCGACTTCGACTCGACAATTGCCCGCCTTCGTCAGTTCGGATTTCGAATCGCAAGTGCGACGATTGACGCGGCGCGGACGCAGCTCGGCCTTGCTTCTTAAGTAATACCCAATCCATGCACCCGTTTCTAAATCGCCGAAGCTTTCTCTCCCAAACCGCCACCGGCCTCGGCGGCATCGCACTCGCCCATTTGCTCGGACGCGACCGCGCGCTGGCGGCGGCGGGCGGGCCGATTCGACCGGAGATCAATTCGGCAAATCCGAATGCACCGCGTAAACCGCATTTCGAGCCGAAGGCGAAGCGTGTGCTCATGATTTTCTGCTCCGGCGCGGTGAGTCAGGTGGACACGTTTGATTACAAGCCCGAGCTCATCAAACGCCACGGGCAGCCAATGCCGGGCGGCGAGAAGCTCATCACGTTTCAAGGCGAGCAGGGAAATCTCACGAAGAGCCCGTGGGCATTTCGCCCTTATGGAAAGTCGGGTAAGATGGTCTCGGACCTCGTGCCGAATCTCGGCGCACTCGTGGACGACATGTGCTTCATCCACTCGCTCACGGGGAAGACGAACACGCACGGTCCGGGCGAGAACTTCATGGGCACAGGGTTCACGCTCGATGGGTTCCCGAGCATCGGCTCGTGGACGACATACGCGCTGGGCAGTGAAAACGACACATTGCCTGCGTATGTCGCGATTCCCGATCCGCGCGGTGCGCCGCAGTCGGCGGGCAATTTCTGGGGCTCGGGATTTTTACCGGCGGCATTTCAAGGCACGGATTTCAACGCCTCAAATCCATTGCGGAATCTCTCGCGTCCGTCGGCGTTTTCGCCCGAGACCGACAAGGCGACGCGTGATTTCATCATCGGGCTGAACCGGCATCATCTGGAGCGCTTCCCCGGCGATACGGAACTCGCTGCGCGAATCTCCAGCTACGAACTCGCCGCCCGCATGCAGCTTTCCGTGCCGGAAGTTGCCGATATTTCCACGGAGCCCGCGCACATTTTGAAAATGTATGGCGCAGACCAGACCGGCGACGGCACGAAGAAGACGAAAGCCGCCTACGCGAAGAACTGCATCCTCGCGCGTCGGCTCGTCGAGAAGGGCGTGCGCTTCGTGCAGCTCTTCAACGGCGCGTATCAGACCGGAGGCGAAGGCGTGAGCAATTGGGACGGCCACAAAGTTCTCGCCGAACAATACGTCAAACATGGCGAAGTGATGGACCAACCCACAGCCGCGCTTCTCATGGACCTCAAACAGCGCGGCCTTTTAAAAGACACGCTCGTCGTGTGGTGTACGGAATTTGGCCGGATGCCGACGTTCCAAAAAGGCGCGAGCGGCCGCGACCACAATCCCAGCGGCTTCACTGCGTGGATGGCGGGCGCGGGCGTGAAGCCGGGATTCAGCTACGGCGCGACGGATGAGTTTGGCTACAAAGCCGTGGAGAACGTCGCGACGGTGTATGACTTCCACTCCACAATCCTGCAAATCCTCGGGCTCAACCACGAGCGCCTGTCGTTTTATCACAACGGCATCGAGCGCCGCCTCACGGATGTCCACGGGCATGTCATTAAGGACGTGCTCGCTTGATCTCCCAGCCGATGCCGGCGCTATGAGCGAACCCCGTCCGCAAATCCCGCCAAAGGACACGCTCCTTTTGATTTTGCTCCCGATGCTTGGCGTTGTCGGGAGCCTGCGGCTTTATTTGCACCTGGTCCACGTCCAGCACGTGTACCCCGGCGGCTATTTGGTGCATCACTTGTTTACGGGAGTGTTGATTCTTGTTCCCGCGGCGTTTCTTTTAGCTTTCGAGCCGCGCCGTCGATCTGTAGCGATCGGTGCACGCGTGGCTTTGGGTATCGGCAGCGGTTTGGTGCTGGATGAAATCACCTACCTCGTGATGACCCATGCCTCGGATTCCGACTACGTCTCCCGGACCTCATGGCTCGGCAGCGTCTGCTTCGTCACTCTCGCTGTCATCGTGCTTTGGATGATTTTCAAATCGACCTCAGACTGAACGCAAATGGGTTCAGGGCTTTCCGTCTTGCGAACTTCCCGATACCCACGGAAGAGGCTGCCCACACTTTATGCGAAGGGATTCGAATTCTTCTCAAATGTTATACTCTTCGACGGCCCGCCAGCCTTTGATTCTGCTGGCGTTAGTCCTCGCAGTCCTTGTGTGGTCGGGCATCCGGCCTTTCGACTTGCTGACTTGGGTTCTGGAGGTTTCGCCCGCCATCGTCGGGATCATTGTAATCGCCGTGAAGTGGCGGACATTTCCGCTCACACCGCTGGTAACGACACTCATCGCGTTGCACATGATGATCCTCGCAGTCGGCGGACACTACACCTACGCGCTGGTGCCTGCAGGCGACTGGGTGCGGGACGCATTCGGGCTGTCCCGCAATCACTACGATCGGCTCGGCCATTTCGCGCAGGGCTTCGTTCCGGCGATGATCGCACGGGAGTTGTTCCTGCGGCTGAGCGTTCTTGCGAGGCGAGGCTGGATGAATTTCCTGCTCGTCTGCATCTGCCTCGCAATCAGTTCCACATACGAACTCATCGAATGGTGCACGGCGTTGATCATCGGCGAAAAATCGGACTCTTTCCTCGGCACGCAGGGCGACGTTTGGGATACGCAAACCGACATGTTTCTCGCGGGAGTGGGAGCCATTTGTGCGGTCACTTTCTTTGCACGCTGGCACGATCGCCAGCTCGCCCGTTTGAAGTAAACACGAACCCGTTCTCGCAGGCTGCTTGCGGATGCGGCGGGAAGGGTGTTCATTGCAGCAGATGAACGAACCAACTGAAATACCGGCAGAAGGACTGGAAGTGCGCACTTACTTTGTCCGGGAGCGCAACGCCATGGTGGCGCGTGCGCTGTTTAGCGATCTTTACGTCGATTACTATCTGCACCAGGGCCAGCACGGCTACACCCACAAGCGCGAAGACGACACGCTTTTCAAGGACGCGCTCGGCGCGCTCACGCTGCATTGCGCGTCGCGTCCGTGGAATGAAGTCGCGGCGTGGACGATTCATTTTGCGCCGCTGAACCTGAACCTCTTCGTTACCGGCGACAACAATCGGAGCGCGGTGACGGGCCAGTTTTTCACGGAGAATGTGAAGGCGGATGGTCGCAATCTTTTTCACTGCGACACCGTGCGCGGGACGGAATCGCCGCGGCGAAGCGTGGTGGAACTGGATAAGCCGGACGTTTTTTACGCAGTGGAGCAGTATTACGCGCAGAGCGAGCAGCTTCCGGCGCGATTGTTCCGGCACTCGGATGAGGATTTCGTGATGGTGACTGCGCATCCCGATTGCGACATGGCGTGGTTCGAAGCGCTCACCGAGGAGTCGGTCCGCGATATCGACAAAAAGGAAACACTGAGCCTTCTGGAGCGTCGACTTTACCGGTGGGACTGCGGCTGCACGGATACAAAGATGATGCGCGTGCTCGGGCCTCATTTCAGCAAGGACCCAGAGGCACTGTTCGGCGATGATCCGCTCTTGCGCATGAGCTGCCCTCGCTGCGGCGCGAAATACATCATCACCCGCGAGGCGATGGAAGCCAGCGTTGCCGCGAAGTAGGGAATGGAGGACGACTACAAACAGCGCTTCAGCGGCATCGGGCGGCTGTATGGCGCGGATGCGCTTCCGCGGCTCCGCGCGGCGCATGTGTGCATCATTGGCGTGGGCGGCGTGGGTTCGTGGATTGTCGAAGCGCTCGCCCGTTCAGGCATCGGAGCGCTGACGCTCATTGATGCGGACGATGTGTGCGTGACCAATATCAATCGTCAGCTTCCCGCACTCACGGACACGGTGGGCCGCCCGAAAGTCGATGTGCTCGCAGAGCGCGCGCGGCTTATCTGGCCGGGCTGCGCCGTCACCGCGCGCACGGAGTTTTTCACACAGGCAAACGCGGTCGAGATGCTCTCGGGACCGTTCGATTTCGTCGTCGATGCCGTAGATCGGATGTCCACCAAGACGCATCTCATCCACACCTGCCGCGAACTTGGGCGTCGCGTACTCGTTTGCGGCGCTGCGGGCGGACGGCGCGACCCGATGGCCATACGCGCGGTCGATCTCGGTTTTGCCGGACAGGACGAATTGCTGCGGCAGGTGCGCAGGAAATTGCGGCGCGAGTACGGCTGGGCACACGGCGCCCGCAAGCACGCGTCGGCGATGGGGCTGACGTGTGTCTTTTCGCCCGAGCATCCTGTCTATCCGCACGCCGACGGCACTTGCCAGGCTGTCGCCGAGGAAGACGCCAGTCTGCGGATGGACTGCGCGAGCGGCTTTGGCGCGGCCACGCACATCACGGGCGTGTTCGGATTTATCGCGGCGTCGGAAATAATTCGCCGAATTGCGCTGAACGAACTTTGACTTTCGCTGCGGGCGGGTTGTCTCCGCACGCATGAAAGCATCCGTCACCTTCCTACTCGCCGCAGTCCTCACCGTCTCGGCCCAGCAAGCACCCAAGATTAACCGCATCCCGCCTCCAGGAATCGAAGTCGCCGCCGTAGATCGGACCGAGCTCGAAGCAGGGCTCAAAGAACTCGCCGGAGAAATCGCGAAACTCAAGGCAAACCCCAAGTTTGCGGCGGAACTTCCCAACGTGGAAATCTTTCACAAGTCCGCCGACTGGGCGTTGAGATACGATGAGTTCTTCGATGCGAAGCAAATTGCGGTAGCCAAGGATCACATCGCGCAAGGTCTTGCCCGTGCTGCTGCACTCGCAAAAGGCGAGACGCCTTGGAATACTTTGAGCGGTCTCGTCGTCCGCGGGTATCGCTCGAAGATCGATGGCTCCGTGCAGCCGTATGGAGTGCTCGTTCCCGAGACATGGGGGAAAGCGGGCGCGAAGCCGGCGCCCATGCCGCTTCACTTCTGGCTGCATGGGCGCGGCGAGAAACTGAGCGAGCTTTCGTTCATGGAAACCTCGCAGAAAAGCAAAGGTGAATTCACACCCGATGGCGCGATCGTTTGCTACCTCTACGGACGGTATTGTAACGCGAATAAATTTGCCGGCGAGGTCGATCTCTTCGAGGCGATGGCCGACATCAAAGCACACTATCCCATCGACCCGCAGCGGCAGGTTGTCCGTGGATTCAGCATGGGCGGCGCGGCGTGCTGGCAGTTTGCGACGCACCATTCCGGCCTGTGGGCGGCAGCGGCACCAGGCGCGGGGTTTGCGGAGACGGCGGAGTTTTTCCACTCATTCACCGAAGGAAAGGAAGCGCCGCCATGGTGGGAGCAGGTGCTGTGGCGCTGGTACGATTGCACAATTGTCGCGGCAAATCTCTCGAATACGAGCACTGTGGCTTACTCCGGCGAAATCGACGGACAGAAACAGGCCGCCGACATCATGGTGAAATACGCCACGCAGGAAGGCATCACCTTTCCTCACATCATCGGGCCGCAAACGCCGCACAAGTATCACCCCGACTCAAAGCCGGAGATCAACAAGCTCGTCGATTCCGCAGTAGTCGCGGGCAATCCGGTGATGCCGGAGAAAGTGCGGTTCACGACCTACTCGCTCATTTATCCAAAAATGGAATGGGTGACCGTCACCGGAATGGAGAAGCAATGGGAGCGCGCCTATGTCACCGCCGAGCGAAAAGACAACACGATCACCGTCACGACAAAAAACGTCTCCGGCCTGCGCCTCGCGCTGCCGATGCTGCCGGGCAACAACCCGCCTTCCACGGTAAAAGTCGCGGTGATTGACGGCACTCAGATCCTTGCGGCGCTGCACGGGCAATTTATCGAGGCGCACAAAGCGGACGGCAAATGGATCACAGGCCCCGCGCCAGACGCAGCATTCAAGAAACACCCCGGCCTTAGCGGCCCGATCGACCACGCGTTCATGTCGCGGTTCATCTTCGTCCGCCCGACTGGCAAGCCGCTCAACGACGCCGTCGGCGCATGGACGAAGTCCGAAATGGAACACGCCGTCACCGCATGGCGTCAGGTCTTCCGCGGCGACGCCGAGATCGTGGACGACGACAAGCTCACCGCCGACCAAATCAAAAACGCCAACCTCGTTGTGTGGGGCGATGTCGCTTCGAACAAAGTGTTCAACCAACTCTCGACGCTGAGCTACCGCGAAAACGGACACAGCGGCGACCCGATGGCGCTGCCTCTTTCGTGGAGCAATAAAGAACTGAAATTCCACGGCCAGACGTATGACGCAGCCAACCACGTCCCAGTCTTCATTTTCCCGAATCCGCTGAACCCCGCGCGCTACATCGTCGTGAACAGCGGCTTCACCTTCCGCGAATTCGCCGCGCTCAACAACAGCGACCAGACGCCAAAGCTGCCCGATTGGGCCATCGTGGATGTCACCACACCGCCCGGTCCAAAATGGCCGGGGCAAATCGTGGATGCAGGCTTCTTTGACGAGAGCTGGAAGTGAGCCGCCCAAGGCGGTCAGGCAAGTGGTCTCCCCGCCGTGAAATGATGGTCACCAGTGCTATTGCGGCTGTGATTGGTGAATAGTGAATAGTGATTTGTCGCAAGCGAAAGCTCACGACC